>JALXAX010000125.1 GCA_026991755.1 Thiotrichaceae bacterium
TTATTCCTTATTAAGAGAACCTAGAGCTGAAGCTAGGGAGAGAATTAGGAAAAATGGTCATGCTAAAAAGCTTAAGTAAGTGCCATTCGGTACTGACCCCTTTATTCTTCGACTCCCATCCAATTATTTTTTTCCTTTATCTTCTCTTGATCTAGCTTGGACAATTACATCATTCCATTTGTCAGGGTTGTTATATATTGCTTCCATTTCTTCAATGGTTAAGTTAACTGATTCTTCTTGGGGAATATGCCCACCTGAGATATATTCAACAATATAGTTGTCACCTCTTCGTGTAGCAATATACCCGTCTTGTTTAATTTTTTCTGGTAATTTTGTCATTTTGTTACTCTCCAAATAATGGTTTTCTTTTAAGTTTATGTAATGGTGGTAATTTTATTACAGCTTCAGGGATACCACCTGCGGTTACCCCACCTGGTATCCAGAGTTTACTAGCCCCATCTTCATTTCCGGAAGGAAACTTGAAATCATTAGTGGGTGGGATTTCTACCACCACAGTATCACTCAGATCCAATGAACCTCTAGGGAATGCCAAGGCATCTTCAACTTTACCAATATCACCATTCGCATCTTTGATCACTTTATCAAAATAAGACTTCGGCATTACAAAGGAGGGGTCTGGTCCAGCATTACCATATTTTTTTATCGCTGTTTTATTGACAATGCGCACAGCACCTTCTTCAAACAATGTCAAATGTTGTTCGATGTACTCGTGACTTAAATATGTTTCAGGTGGAGGACGCTTTCCTTTAGGAATAGATAGTATCTCATGAATTTTGGCTTGTTTAAGAGGAGGTTTCATTAGTGCTGTTTTACTTTTCACACCAACCCCAAATCGAGTAGAAGAACCAGCAGCTGCAATACTTGCTACTTCAACAGCTATACCTACTTCTGTTACAAACTCATGACTTCTAGGGTTTACATAAAGAGGGGCTCCTGTTGCAGAGTATGCACGTACTCCTTCTTCAATTGCGGTGAAATTACCAATGGTTCTGGAGGGAAGTCCCAGTATAATTAAATCTCTAGCCCATAGTAAGGGCATTTCATTTATTGGAGGCTGTGTATCTTGAATCTTTCCTCCAGCTATCATCGGTTCTCCACCACCTGTGGAGCGACTTAAAAAATGTAACCTTACTACGTCATCATCTAAGCTCTTATAGTTTGATGTAAAACGCTTAATCGATACTTGATTTGACCAGTCCAGATTTTGATATTCTTTTAAAAGACTATCTACACTTTTTGTCTGTTCTATACCAAGTGGATAGTGGTATTGTAGAAACATATGAACTAGGGGTGTGCCTAATTCTTTAGCTATAGACTCGTATTTCTGTTTTGAAGGCTTATTATTAAATATTGTCTTAATTTTTAAGAGAATTTGTTTAGGGTTTATTTGACCAGATGCTTCTGGATTATTAACGTTTTTAACCCAAACCGTATAATTTTTTCCCACACCAATCGGCATACAATCGACGCCACATTGGTCTTCCGATTCATATATTTTTTGTGCATTTGCCATTATTGATTCTCCTGGTTGCTTTCTACGGTAACAATGCCGAGCTCTGGTTCATTCAGTTTGAGGGTGTACTGTCCAACAGGTATATCTTCGAGATTAATTTTCCCATTGGAATCGGTTTTATCCTGATGAATCCATGTAGGATCACTATTGGATATCAGAGAGTATCGAATAGATGATTCGGGTGAGTTGGTAGCCTGATTCATGATTTGAATATTGATAACACCTTTGGTATTTGTGGTAGAGGAAGCCACTACCTCAAACATCCCCCAGCCATTACTCGCCACCCGCTTTCCTCCATTTGGCGTTTTATACATTGCCACCTGTACCCGATGCGAGCCTTTATCCAGCGCGGTAGTATCAATTGCGTAGCTGGATTTTCTGCCTGCTTTATGACCTGGTACAGACCAGTAGTAGGTCAGTTTGGCATTTTGTCCTTCCTGTTCAATAAAGGCAGGGTCAAGGCTGAAGGTAATGGTTTTGCCTTTCTCAATCGTCTTTTCAGTGACACGAATATATTGACCAAGATCCCCACCAATTTTTGTTGGCTTTTCTGCGGTTGTATCTGTTGAGGCGGGAGGTGTGGGAGCAGTAGCCTTTTTAACAACAGTAAATAACGCACCGCCGGGTATGGAGGTTCGTTTAGTTTCCCCTTGTGCTTTTGTGTAAAGCGTGACATTGAGTTTATGTTCACCAGGGGCAAGGTCGGTGGTATCGACTTCAAAGCTTGCTCCTCTGCCTGTTTTGCCGTTAAAGCTCCAGTAGTAGCTGAGTGTGCTGGTTTCAGGGTTGAATGCACGGGTGTCAATCGTGAAGGTTGCCTTGTCGCCTTGCTGTACAGGTGAGGGGGTAACCATAATTTTGTTGGCAAGACCTCCCCAGCTTTTGGTGGTAGGGGTGGGTACGGTATCTTTGGTCGATGTACTGGTCGCATCTTGTGTACCAGTAGCAGTTTGTGCGGCCAGTACGGTAAAATTAACACTACCGTTATACGCCGTGCCGTTTTTATCTGTGACGGTAAATACTTGGCGATACTCACCTTCATCAAGCTTTCCTGTATCTACAGTTCGGCTTTTCCCTTTGCCTGTTCCGAGCTCTGAGTGTCCGCTGACTGCCCAGCGGAAGGTATAGCTACCGTCATTATATTTTGACCTTTCCTCAAAAAAGAATTTTATTTTTTCTCCTTTAGCAAGGGCTTGCGAAGGAGTTACACGTAGATGATCTTTCAGGAGTTGGGTGCGGCTCCATGTTCCCTCTGGTTTGATAGGTACGGGTTTCGCTTCATTTGCGGCTGCTTTGCTTGCATTGACTGAGAAGAAAACATAAGCGCTAAGGGTTTCTGATCTGTTGGTTTTGCTCCGCAGTGCCAACTGGATACGCTGCTTCCCTGGCTCTGGTAGTTTGGCAGTATCAATCTCATAAGCAGGCTGATTTCCAAAGGGTACAACCGCATTATCAATGCCTGCCAGTCGCCAGAAAAAGGTGTAGCCATGATTGAATGCCGAGGTGTCTTTCAGGAAAACTTTTACTTTCTCTCCCTTGTCCATGATTTCTGCGGAGATTTGCAGATCAGCTTTGAGTGCTGTGTCTGATGCCCAGCTATCTTTGGGGGTAATGGCTGCTTTTTTGGTTTCTGCAGTTTTAGCTTTTTTGTATTTATCGGGTAGTGGGATCAGGTTATTGAAGTGTGAGTCTTCCAGTATGTATTGTAGATAGGCTTTACGCAGGGGGTTGCCGTCTTTTTCTGGACCGAGATCATATAGAGGGTCTACTGTGCCATTGTTGAAGGCTATCGCTTTCATAATAAAACTGCGGATAGCCGTTTCTTGCAATTCGGGTATCAGGGTGTTCATCCATTTCGGGTCTTCTGTGTGAAGCGCTGTTTTAGCACGGTTGAGTGCATCCAGTACGCCATGTTGTTTGGGGTCTCTTTGCTCTTTACTGATTTTAGGTAACTCTGTTTTTACTCCATCAAAAAAATCTGCTTTACGCACACCACTTTGGTATTCAGAATATCGTCGATCAATCCATTTTTTCATCTGCTGGTATTGCTGATAGTTATTTTTCTTGAAATCAGCCAGTGTCCAGCCCGTGTACTCATCAAAGTATTTTTGATAGTTAAAATTGCGTACGCCAAAAGCCAGTTTAAAATACTGTTGTGGCATTTCTTCCCGGTGATCTGTGGGTTGAATGGTCACTGGTTGGCTTTGTCCCGTTTTATGCACTTTGATATTATTGGCAGCCACTGATCCATACTCATACCCCGAACCTTTGGCAAATCCAAAAATATAAATCATGCCCTCATCGGCCATATTGCCCCCAATGCGTACAGGATAGAGGCCAACTTCAGGTACGGGTCTATTGGGTTGCTGGTGCAAGGTAACATTGCTTATCTCACAGCCTGTCAATACGCCTGAGAGTGAGATAGCGTGTCCACCCGCTGTACCAATGCTCACCTGATTAATCTTCAGGTTTTTACACATCCCGTCACTTGAGAATATGCCTTGCAGGGCGGCTTTTGGGGCTACTATGTCGATGTTCTCGATCGTCACATCTTCCAGAATCGTGCCACCCATCTGATCCAGCTGCTTGATGAGTTTGTCTTTACCCTTTGCATCTTTACCTTTGCGGTATTTAGGGGGCGGGATGAGTTGTATGCCATCACGATGTGAGGTCTCAATATCATCGCGCTGGTCTTTTATGTTCAGCTTGCTGATGGTCACGTCGTTTCGCCAGATACGCAACGCATCGGTTTGATTACCTGTAAGCTCTATCGACTTGTTGGAAAAGCTTTGTGGGCAATCTGCTGTTTTGCCATCCGTTTCACATAGCCTAGCGCAGGTTTCAGTATCAATGATGTAGCGGTATTCGTGTTTTTTACTATCAGGCGCTTTAAACACATCATTACCCGCTTTTAGTTGCTGTAACTTGGTTGTCATCTCCTGAAAGGTTTTTACGCCATTATTAAAAGCCGATACGAATTGTTGGTGATATTTTTTACGTTGCTGGATGTCAGTGGTATTGGGGTTAGGTTTGTTTTCCAGTTCACGAATGGTCGCTTGCATGGGATTGTTGTTTGGATCAATAGAGGTAAGATATTGATCTATATTGGCTGTTATTTTATCTATCTTCTGCTGTTTTGACAGGCCTTTACTAAAGCTAAGCAGATAAGGTCCATTATTGATAATGGCCTCTTTGGCTTGATTCAATAGCAGGGAATATTCGGCGAAAAGGGTATGACGTTCAGTTGAGGTTTGCGACATAGTTCACTCTAGTACTCCATCAACTTAGGTTTGATGGATACAGAGCAATCCAAAGCGCTCAAGACAAGGCTTGGGTTGCAGGCAATGGTTGTTCCCTTGTCAAGACCCATAACGCAGTATTGAGCGC
>JALXAX010000126.1 GCA_026991755.1 Thiotrichaceae bacterium
GCTTAACTTAATGACATTGCATAACGCCCTCATCAGGGGCTTTTTGGACAGACAACGATGAAGGTTGATAATAGATAAACTTATAGAATTCAGTGAACTTCAAATCAACTGCTGACTAAAAAAGTCCCTTGGATGAACTTGTTAGCTGTCGTGTTTCATGAAAGGGTGAAAAATTGTACCTTCACAAGGATATAGTGAAGGCACAATGGACTTTAAAAAAACAAGAAAATTGAAGGTTTATTTCCTAAAAAAAGTAAAATAATTTGAAGCATCCTTTTTATCATTTTTGTTTTTTCTATCTTTAAAATAGAGCTTGTGAAAACTAACAATTCCTTGTTTTAAGCGCCTACCATTCTTTTTTACTTTATAACCTGAGTTTTGATCCATAACCCACATATATTTTTTTGAAGAATTAATACTAATGAGCATGACTACGTGACCAATTGACCCATTTTCTGGAAGAACCGCAAGTAAAGTTCCAGCTTTAAGCCTTGATATATTTACAGCATACGAAGCTCGTTTCAGTTTCCCCATATTTTTGTCTATAGGAAAACTTGCTAGAGCTGAAGCAAAGGCACTACAGTTCCCCTTAGTTGATTGAAGATCATAGCTTATTTGAACAAAGTCATTTCGTCCATTCTTCAACTTTGGGGTTATATTTGACGGGGAAATATTAATGTATTCAAAACCTTGAAGTTTGCCGAAATTTCTAGCTCTGCTTGTATCTTTTAGAACGTAGTATGGATCGTTACGGCTTCTCCCTGGAACCTTATATAGATCGCTAGAACGTAAGTTATTTACATACATCATTGCATCTCTGGTTGCCGTCATATATTTTTCAGCAAAGCCCACTTGTGGAAAAATTAGCATGAGTGACAGCATGAATAAGTATATTTTTTTCATTATCAATCCTTATTTTAGTGAATAATCTTATTCTAAGAATTAAGAATAAGAAAACTAATTCTTTCTTATTCCTCATCTATTGTCACTTGAGAATTAATACCCCAGTTAGCTAAAATAACAGCAAGATTTAGGGGGGGGATCTGATCATAAAGTACTTTAAAAGGTACTCCATCTATTTGCAGGTGGTTCATAATCTGGGTGTGAACTAGCTGAATACCTTACCCAGCTTCTCTTGTTAAGAGTAAAATAAGTTCTTGTATTATTTATTACTAGACCATCAATGTTATATAAGTCTATCGTTATCAGTTCTTGTACTTCCTCTGAAGTACCATATACCTTAATGTATACATCCACATCACCAAAAAGAACTGACACCTCATCAATAATTGGGTTATTTTTTAGCTCTTCGAATAGGATATTTGCTGACTTTCCAGAACAAGATAAAAAAATATAAGCGGGAGACCTTTCAGGACGAATTCGGCTAAGTATTTCTTTAGGTAACTCGAACGCACATTCAACTAATCTCTGCAAAGACTTTGAGAAAGTCTTATTTTTGTATTTTCCCATTGCTTGTTGAAGCATTTTTTGTTTCGTGTCTATCTGTATCTCAGTATATTGCATCCTGTATTTCAGGTTTTTTCTAAATTCTTTATAGAAACTTCTATTACTATTTTGATAATGATCCTTTATAAACTGCTTCAGATTATCAACCCTCAAGTCACTTTGAGTTAAAAATAACTTTTTCCCCATTACTGTCCCCTTTGTATTGTGATCTTAAACTAGGTAAAACTGATATTAATACAATATGCTCATTGTTACTCAAATAATCAGTAACATCACATATTGTGTATATTAAATCGGCATCAAAATAGTGCACATTTTAATATAACAACTTAGTGTTTTAGACGAGTATAATAAGTATGCATAGTACTAATGCCGAGTTAATAATAAAGCAATGTTTGAATTTCGTGCAGCAGCTAACGTAATATTGAGCGCTTTGGGTTGCTCCCTTCGGGCGAGTCATGAAGTGATTATCCACGTTGTTGCATCTTTTGTGAAGGGAACAACCATTCCCTGCAAGATACGCCTAGCGGCTAACCGCTTCCTGACTCGCTGTACTCATCAAACCTAACTTGTTGGAGTACTAGACCTTTGCACGAAAGATATGACGGATGGAATACGCTCATTTCTCTCTCGCCATCCTATTGCTTGACCCATCTATTTCTTTATAATTCGGGATATCATCTATGCTGACCATTAACCGAATATTACACGGGATAATATAATGACTAAAACCTTTAAAGATCTTATTGCTAATACGCTTCCACACATTAAAGAAGTATTTCCATGGGATGTTGAAGAGCTTATAGAGTCAAACTCAGAAGTCGTTTTGGTTGATACGCGTGAACAAGAAGAGATTGATGCTTTGCACATAAAAGGCTCGATTTTTGCACCAAGAGGAATCTTAGAAGCCTGCTGTGACTGGGGATATGCTGAAACCATTCCTGAATTAGTATCTGCACGAGATAAAGAAGTTATTATTATTTGTCGTTCAGGAAACCGAAGTGCTTTAGCCGCAAAGGTTATGCAAGAAATGGGGTATACAAACGTATTCTCAATGAAGACAGGCATCAAAGGTTGGAATGATTCAGACTATCCGCTACAAGATAAGGCTGGTAAAGTCGTAGATGCAGATTGGGCAGAAGTATTCCTAAATCCTAAAATCAGTAAAGAACAACTAGGATCATAAATTGATCATTATGGTTGGTAATCAATCAACCGGTGCTTACTTTTAATGTAAATACTGATAATATCTCCCCTAGTTGCTGAAAAATAAATGTAAAATCAAATAAAATATACTATCATTGTGCTGATGAAGCTGTGAATGTCATTGGTTAACCTATGCCAACCTATGATAGTGACCACTAAAACTTCATCGTCCCCGTGTTCATAAGAGTCAGGATGATTCAATGAGAAAGCTGTTAATTATATTATTAGCGCTATTAGCTATCTCCGCTATAGCCTATTTTTGCGTGTATAAAACGCATGTACCCGCCATTCAAACAGATATCGAAACAAGAGCAAAAGCAGCCCTTGTTGATAATGGAATATCATCTATTGATGTTGATGTGGATGGTCGAGATATAACGTTGACAGGTATGGCTGCGACACCACAAATCAAGCAAGCGGCTGAACGTATTGCTCAAGTCAATGGATATAACTTCATAAATAATGAGATTCACGTGGCTGGTGAAGCAATTTCTGAGGCGCCTGTGAGAGGCCACTCCCTAAGCATCAAACTAGATAAAGCTGGCAAAGTTGAGCTAGATGGTATTTTAGATGCTGGCTCACACAAGGTTTTACGCGAAGCAACGGTAAAGCGCTATGGGAAAGAAAACGTGGAAGATCGTATTCTTGAGCTTGATGTGCCCAAAGCAAAGGGAATGCCAAAAGTCGCTGTGATGATAATGGAGCAACTGAAAGGCTTAGCATCGGGTGAAGCGATTTTGATTGGTAAGAAAATTGATCTGAAAGGTACCAGCCCATCTAAAGACAACCTCTCGCAAGTGGAGCAAGCAATGGCCGGCGCCACAGAAGGTTATGACATTACCTTAAATCTTTCTGTAGCAGATAAGGGAGCAAAGCCTCTTGGCAATGAGCCAGTAGTCGCGGTTGCAGTGCAACCTGCTAGTAAATCCCAACGAAGAAACTGTCAGAAGAAATTTAATACGCTTCTAAGAAGCAATAAGGTAAGGTTTAATACCTCAAGTTCGGTACTAAAAAAATCCAGCTATAGGGTGCTTAATAAGGTTGCTGCAACTGCCAAGAAATGTCCAGGGATGATGATAAAAATACACGGGCACACAGATTCAACAGGCAGAAATAGCCTTAACAAAAAATTGAGTAGAAACCGTGCAAGAGCGGTGGCGAAGTATCTAGCCAAAAAAGGAATTCCAGAAAGTAACTTAGTTTCTGTGGGGCATGGCTCAAGCAAACCGATTGCCAGTAATAAGAGCAACAAAGGACGTGCTCGAAATCGTCGAATAGAATTAACTGTAGAGAGAATTAAGTAATGAGTTATTTACTATCACAAATATGGATATGTTTACTGCTGACTGCATTAGTAGCAGGTCTAGCAGGTTGGTTGTTAGCTAGCGGTGGCAAGCGCAAGATAAAGCAACTTGAAGAGAAATGGCGTACAGACTTGGCGAGAGCAGAGAATGAGCGCGATTATTATGCGGGTGAGGTCAAGAACCTAAGCGCTATTGCTGAAGAAAGAGAAGAAATGGAAGAGCGTTTTGTCGCTGAAAAGCAGTCATTAGAAAATGAGTTAGATGCTTTACAAAAAGGCATGAAGTTTTCAGTGGATAATTCTAAACAGCAAGAAGAAAAACTAACGCAAAAGGCACAAAACCTAGAGGAGAAAAATACATCGCTCACGGCTAAAGTTGAAGAAGAACAACAAGTTTTTTCTCAGCGCATTGCTGAGCTAGAGGCATCCGCTGAACTGTCGAAGACGCAATCAGAAGACTATGATCAGAAAATATTAGCATTACAGTCAGAGCTTGAAGAAGCACATATTAAACTAGCTGATACGACTAATCGTCTTACTGAAGCTGAAACCAGCTTAGATGTTGCGAAGAGCAATCTATCAGTAGAACCTTCTAATAGCGGATCATCTATCAGTAGCATGGCAAGCGGCATTGCAGCGGCTGGTTCTGCTGTGGTAGCTAGTAGCCTGTTAGAAAGCGATGCTGATGACATTGGCGATAATGAAAGTTTAATTGATGTTAATGAAGAGGATTATTCTATTGATGTGATAGAAGCCATTGAAGAAACTGACAGCAAACGATTAAACAAACTAGGTATTAAAACAACCGTTGAGTTATTACAAAAAGCATCGGGTAAAGAAGAAATATCATTGCTGGCTAAAAGCTTAGGCAAAGAAAGCTGGGTAGTTAGATCATGGGCTAGTGTTGCTGACTTACTAAGGGTACAAAGTGTGGATGCAGTAGATGCAGAGTTGTTGGAGTTAGCAGGAATTGCAACTGTGCAAAGCCTATCACGTGCCAATGTTGATAAACTGGTTGAAAGCACGAAAGTGATACACCGTCATGTGGGTAAAACTACAGCTGCACCTAATGCACAATCAGTGGCGATATGGATACAAAATGCCGCAAAGTTAGAGCCAATGCTTGAAACGAATGTGGATAAAATATAGGGCAGGGTATAGGCATAGAACTTCTGTGTGCTCTATTTTAAAGCCTCATAAGCTACCTGATTATTCCTGGTTGTGGGGAGAGAAACCCCAGTATGGGTGCTATTAATAGTTGCAAAAGTATTTCAGTAAAAACCGCGCCCTTCGACTCCGCTCAGGGTGCTACTCTGTAGCCTGAGCGGAGTCGAAGGCGGTGCTTGTATGTAAAGATTTATGCAACGATTAATATATTGTTTGTCGGGCTTCCCTAACGTCAGCCCAACCTACGGTTTATAAGATATTTTATAAGTAAGGATAGCTATGCTATCCATTAGAAAACCGTTGCATGAAACCGCCAATACGCTGAGTCAAATCTTCGCTTCTATCCGAATCTCTAAGTCCTGTTAGCAAAACATCACGCATATCGGGGATAGGTAAAAGCTCCATCAAAATCACATCAAAGGCACGTTGTTCTTGCTGAGCGAGGGCTTCTAAGTAGGATTTAAGCAGGGTAGGGTCCTCCAGCGTATTCCAAGCTCGACTGGCTATTAATGCAAGGATTTCAATATCTGTGTTAAGCGGGCTTTCCAATAAATGCTTGATAGCTTCACTGGACTGTTGGCTCGCTGATAAGCCACGGGCTAATGAAGAAATCAGCGCTATGTTCGGTTGATCAGCAGATAGCTCATTATCCATTTTATCAAGCAAGGCTCGGCTCACTTCTGCATTAGGAGTGGCATGTTCTAACAGTTGGCTAAATAGGGTGAGAGGGTGTTCAGGCATGGCAGGAATCGCTTTAGCGACAGCTTGCATGTTGTCATCAATATCTAAATTAGCCGCTACATCAGCAAGTCCTTGAAAACCGAGGAAAGACCATTGATCATAGCCCAGCTTACCTGCCAAATATTCCTGCGTATGTGAGTAGTATTTAGAAGGATTTTGTTCTAAAGCCCGCGTGGCAAAAGCATTAAAGATAGCCATTTTGTCTTGCTGAGGCTTAAAGGCAAACTGACTTTCTTCTTGAGCGCTTTTCTTCTCTGTTGGCTCTTTATCAGCCACTTCATTATCACCCGTGGTGCTTTCTTCTTTAATCTTGTTGCCTACTTGTTCCAGCATTTCCTGAATAAAGCTATCTCTTGCTTCAAGTTTTAAAAAGCCAAGCTCATCAAGTGGAAACTTCAGAAACCAAATAGCAGGTTCTTTCACATCTTCAGGATGCCAAAATAAAATACCTAACCAGGCATGTTGTTGAAACGGAGTAGGGTAGAGCGCCTTTTGTGTTTCAATTTCTTTAAACATCTCATTAGATATAGGTTGAACCGTACGGCTCATATCGAATACGCGGTAGTTAAACTGGCTTAATTCAAAGAAGGTGCTGATGTTGTCAATCGTTACTGGGTCAGTCATAATTCATCCATGTCCTACAAAAATTCTAGCAAGGATTCCGATAAGGATTCCGAAGAAACTTCGTACTATAAATATCACGTTTTTTTCTGCACTAATCAGCGTGCCGATGGCTCGCAGTGCTGTGAGCAGTATAAGTCAAAAGAAATGCGAGACTATGCCAAAAAATGCAGTAAAGAAAAAGGATTAGTTCGCTCAGGCAAGGTAAGGATTAATACAGCAGGTTGTTTGAATCGCTGTGAGCATGGCCCTGTTCTTGTCATTTACCCCGAAGCGACTTGGTATACCTGGGTTGATAAGGAAGATATTGACGAGATTATCGAATCGCATTTGGTGAATGATAAGCCCGTCGAGCGCCTAAAAATAAAGGATGTTTAACAAACATGCTTGAAAAACTCAAACTTTACGCATTATTGATGAGGCTTGATCGGCCTATTGGTATCTATCTATTGCTTTGGCCTACCCTTTGGTCGCTGTGGATAGCTGCCAAAGGTTTCCCAGACCCCAAAATATTAATCATTTTTGTATTAGGTGTTGTGCTTATGCGTTCGGCAGGTTGTGCGGTTAATGACTTTGCAGATCGTAAAATAGACCCGTATGTTGAGCGTACTAAAAATCGTCCTTTAGCATCGGGCAAGCTCAGCTCAAAAGAAGCACTGTTGCTGTTTGCTGTGTTGGGTATCGTAGCCTTCTTGTTAGTTACCCAACTTAATAAGACTACGCTTTTACTATCGGTTGGGGCAATCATCCTCGCTGCTTCTTATCCTTTTATGAAGCGCTATCACTCGTTACCACAGGTACACTTGGGCGTAGCATTCGCGTGGTCTGTCCCTATGGCTTATAGCGCGGTAACAGGAAACCTGCCAACACTAGCAGGTTGGTTAATTTTTGTGGCTACTGTATTGTGGACAATCGCTTATGACACCATGTATGCATTAACGGATAAGCCAGATGATTTAGAAATAGGGGTGAAATCTACCGCTATTTTATTTGGTGAAAAGAATCGCCTTATTATTGGGGTGTTCCAGCTATTGATGCTGTTCACTTTACT
The DNA here is from genome assembly GCA_026991755.1 of Thiotrichaceae bacterium. Classification (GTDB taxonomy): domain Bacteria; phylum Pseudomonadota; class Gammaproteobacteria; order Thiotrichales; family Thiotrichaceae; genus HyVt-477. The sequence goes on from JALXAX010000126.1 coordinate 7,557, forward strand.
AAGCATTGGTCTTTTGAGTGGTCTAGGCGGGGCTTACTACAGCGCCTTAATCGTTTCAGCCGTATTCATGGGATATCAGCAATATTTACTCTCCCAGTCAGAAACAGAAAATGGCTTGCCCGCTTTTTTGAATAATAACTGGGTTGGTATGATCATTTTCATGGGAATCCTTTTGGATTACGCTTATTAGTAGGCGTACAATGTTGCACCTACTTCGTGTCGGATTCGCCCTGCTTATCTGACCTGCAATCGGTATTGAAACTTAACAACTAAAGAATAATTAATTATGACAAAACAAAGCTCATTCACGAAAGAAGAACTTATACAGTGCGGTCACGGAGAAATGTTCGGTGAAGGTAATGCAAGGCTTCCTGTTGATAATATGTTGATGATGGATCGTATCGTTCACATTAATGATGAAGACGGTGCTAATGGAAAGGGCAGTATCATAGCTGAGCTAGATATTACCCCTGACCTTTGGTTCTTCGATTGTCATTTCCCGTCAGATCCCGTTATGCCAGGTTGTTTAGGATTGGATGCAATGTGGCAACTAGTGGGCTTTTACCTCGGTTGGATCGGTGGAAAGGGCAAAGGTCGCGCATTGGGTGCAGGTGAAGTGAAATTTACCGGTCAAGTATTACCTACTGCTAAGAAAGTAACGTATCGCATTGACTTAAGTCGAGTGATTAACCGTCGCTTAGTGATGGGAGTTGCAGACGCCACTATGGAAGTGGATGGCAAACAAATCTATGCGGCTAAAGACCTAAAAGTAGGATTGTTTGTTAGTACGGATGATTTCTAACGTTAGACAACCTGGGTAACGAATATGAGCACGCACGTTAAACAAACTGTTATTAGATACGGTTTAGCGGTCATCACTGTAAGCATAATAGCGGGTTGTGGTGGCGATAAACCAACTGCTCCAGCGGCAGAGGTAATAAAAGTAGAAAACGCTTATATCCGAGCAATGCCACCAGGCCAGAAAGTAACTGCCATGTTTATGAAGCTTGAAAACACATCAGCTGATAAACATCGTCTGGTAGGAGCTGAGACTATAGAAAGCAATATCAGCAAGGCAGTAGAACTACACGAACATAAGCATATAAATGGCATGATGAAAATGGGACAGGTTCCCTTCATTGAACTGCAAAGTAACGATATGACAGCGCTCCAGCCAGGCGGTTATCACGTCATGCTAATTGGTTTAAAACAAGATCTTAAACTAGGTGATAAAGTGGCGATGAAATTAACATTTGAAGATGATTCATCCGTGCAAATTGAACCAGAAGTTAAAACAATTACCACTGACTAATGAACGCAAAAACACTTTGGTGGATAGTAGCTGTATTGGTCTTAGTTGTTATTGCTTTATGGGGCAATAGGTTCCAAAGACAGCTAGTTACGCCAGAAGTTATCGAAACAGCTATAGCACAAGCAGGTTGCGATCTTCAACAAACCCCATGTACCGTACCCTTTGAAGATGGTAATAGTGTTACGCTAGATATTCTTCCAAAGCCCATTCCCCTGTTATCAGAATTACAATTGAATGTAACGCTAAGCGATCCCGCTATGCACGTAGACCCTAATACCACTGGGATCAAAGCCTCTTTCGTAGGCATCAATATGGAAATGGGCTTTAACTGGACAACACTACACGCACAAAACAAGCAGCGGTATCAGGGCAAAGCCATCCTGCCGATATGCACGGAAAAGCGTATGCAGTGGGAAGCTAGAATATTGATAGATACCCCTAAAGGTGTAAAAACAGCGGTATTTCCGTTTTATACACTCAAGAAGTACCCAACCAAATCAGAAGAGTAGCTTATGAACAAGATACTAATCCCAGTAGCTATTATTGCTTTATTACTAGGCTTGATAGCGGGCAACTACTTCATGAAGCCAAGGCCAACCTCGGCTAATCAGTCAGGCGCATATGTAGACCCACCAGGCGGTGATTTCACATTGCAAAGCAATAAAGGTCCAGTAAGCCTGAGCGATTTTAAAGGCAAAGTAACCTTTCTCTACTTTGGTTATACCTTCTGCCCTGATGTGTGCCCTACCTCATTGGCACGGATATCCGCTGCTTTTAAAAAACTAACACCTGAAGAGCTAGCACAAGTACAAGGTATCTTAATCAGTGTAGACCCTGATCGAGATACACCTGAGAAACTAGCAGAATATACAAAGTTTTTTCATCCTCAAATCATTGGTGTAACAGGCACAAAAGCCCAAATTGACGAAGTAGCAAAGCGTTACGATGTGGTCTATCGTAAAGCAGAAGGTAGTACGGCAGCGGGTTATTTGGTTGATCATACTTCGTTTATCTATGTGCTAGATAAAGAAGGGAGAATCAGAGAATTTCTACCCCATGCAGTACCTGTTGATGGCGCTGTGGCAGTTATTCGTAAATTGTTAAAGTGATGGGCTAAGTTCAATAGAGTTTCTTCTGATGGCACCTTGTTTACTTTGTGCGATTTCTTGTCTTGGCTTTAGAATGGATCCTCGCTACTATCACTGACACTTTAATTAATTCGAGATTCACTATGTCTCAAGACCAAGATCAGAAGATCGCAGACAATGAAGCAATAGCTATCGCCCAAAAATGGTTAGAAGCCTCCGCTAAAACGGCAACGAATAGGCAGTTTGAAGAACACTTCAACCTGATCTCAAAAAAAGTGGTTGTTAAAGGTGTGCCAGATTATGACAGCATCAGTTACGATGACTGGGCAAGACAGTCAGAGCAAGAATTCAAAGATGGCGTACTGGAAAGCGTTGGCTACGAAGGGTTAAAAATGGTGGCGACCAATGACCATCAAATTATGTTTAAAACCGTAGAAACGGTGTGTGCGAGTGACGGTACACGTAGAGCACACGGTGTCGAAATATTATTGAGTTTAGAAGAAGATGGTGTGTGGCGCGTAACGCAAGAACGTGTACAGACTGATGATGAGTCGCGTCATGATGGGTTGATGATGTAATAACTCGTCTCAATAGTGTGGATAGTGGATAGTGGATAGTGGATAGTGGGTTGCCTTGAAGGAAACTGATCAACAGCTCCTCCTGAGCTTGAAGATACCTAATCCAAAGTAATAACCCGAATCATATCGGTTCCACCCGAAGCTTGGATTGATCCTGTAGTAACGACAACTGTATCCCCCGATTGAACACAGCCTGTTTCTTTGGCTCGCTTAATAGAATGATCAACAAAAATCCCTGTTTCTGGGGTGTCGGTATACAGCAAAGGTACAACGCCCCAATTCATGCATAAGTGTCGTACCACTTTTTCAGAGGAAGTAATGGCGATAATCGGTGATTCTGGTCGGTGTTTTGATATTAAACGAGAGGTAAACCCTGTCTGAGTCAAACTAATAATGGCTTGAGCATCTAGCTGTTTTGCCATAGTCACAGCGCCTTGGCTAACGGCTTCGGTAACTACATTACATATATTGGGAAGTGTCTTTTGTAGATAACCATATTCGTCTAGCTTTGTTTCAGCTCGCAAAGCTAGTTGTGCCATAGTCTCAACGGCTTTAACAGGATATTTTCCCATAGCTGTTTCGCCCGATAACATGAGGGCTGATGTGCCATCAAGTACGGCATTTACTACATCACTAGCTTCCGCACGAGTAGGGCGTGGATTGGTCTCCATAGACGCTAACATTTGCGTGGCAGTAATAACGGGTTTGCCATTCATAACCGTTGTACGAATCATTTTCTTTTGAGTGGCGGGTACATCACCAAAAGGGAGTTCTACGCCTAGGTCGCCCCGAGCAACCATTAAGCCACCTGATGCTTCTACAATCTCCTGCATATTATCTACACCCGCTCTATTTTCAATCTTGGCGATGATAGGAATGTGCGTACCTCGTTCTTTTAACATTTCGTACATGGCTTCAATATCAAAAGCACTTTGTACGAAAGAAGCTGCGATGTAATCTACATCGTTCTCAGCGGCAAAGTTAAGCTCGTGGGAAATATCTTCTCGGCTTTCAGGTCCTGTGGCGGTAATGGAAAGTTCTGATAAAGGCAGGTTAACTCCTTTACTGGCTTTTAAACGGCCACCGTGTAAGACCTCACATTCAATGGTGGTATCAGTTAATGCCGTAATTTTTAATTCGATAGCTCCATCATCAAGCAAGATAGGTTGTCCTACTTCTACTTCCTTAACCAGCTTTTTATAAGAAACGGATACGCCTCCAATATCACCTATACGATCATCCATATATAAGGTAAAGGGATCATGTCGATGCAAATGAATACTATTGGTGGTTAACGCGCCTGTTCGCACTTCGATACCTCGAGTATCAATCATGATGGCAAGAGGTCTGTTGGCGATTTGTGCGGCTTCACGAATACGAGCAATTCTATTTTTATGTTCTTCGTAAGAGCCGTGGGATAAATTTAAGCGAGTCACATTCATCCCTGCATTTATCATTTTTACCAGGGTGTTTACATCATCACAGGCGGGGCCAATAGTGGCGATAATTTTTGTTTTACGAAGGGTGGCAGGTGATTGCTCGCTAGTATTATTCATTTCATTACCGTTATTGTGGTTATAATTTTGCTGTGAATAGTAACATCAATATTAGAATGAAAGATACGGTTGCTAAGGGTTATCAGTTTCTAATAATAAGGAGATAGATAGGTGTGCCAGAGTGGTTTACCGTTGAAGCTTTAATTCTGATCAATTAATCAACATCATGAAAAATAATAATTAAATTTCCAATAACGGCTATACTAGACCGCTGTACGTAAAATAATTGCAAGGAAGTAATGATGTATACGACAGCCTTTTCTTTTTTTAGATTAGAAAAACTATATGCCAAGCCTCGTTATAAACCATACGCTATGATCTTATTTCGTCAATGCCTTATAGTGATAGTTTGCTTATGGGGTCTTGCGCTCTCAACCGCTCATGCGGCAAATTCATTAGTGCGTAAAAATTTGGTTGAGGCATCGAATAAACAGTCTAGTAATGCCTATGCTTTTGATCGCTGCCGTGCTTTACAAGCAAAACCTTTTGACGAAGATAGCCAGAAAAAGAAGGTGGTTATTGTCGGTGATAGTCAAGGTTGTGACTTTTTAAATAGTGCTATTGAAAATGGCTATTTAAAGAACTATCAAATTCGTTTTCGTTTTATTCCTTATTCATGTCAGAGAGTACCGTGGGAAAATGTAGGGAAGTATATCGCTCCAGAACACCGAAAGTTTTGTTTGCAATCAGGACGAGCTGATAGCTTAAATAAAGCGAAAGAGCAGATACATCACGCAGACTTGCTTATTTTTGCAGCGCTTTGGAAGCCAGAAGTAGCGAAAAAATTACCTGATACGTTTAGATATTTAGGGGTAAAAAAAGAACAGAAAGTGGTGGTTATTGGTAATAAGTTCTTTGGTTCGATGGTGATAAGAAATTATATTCATATGAGTGATGCCAAGCTAAAAGGTTTACGTAACGATGTGGGAGATATGTCACTTCATATTAATGCTATTTTAAAAGAACGACTTGCGGATAGAGTGATCTTTGTTGATCCACATAAACTGCTTTGTGGCAACTCAACGTCTTGTCCTATCTTCACCAATAAACTACGTTTGATCTCTTATGATGGTCGGCATTTAACCAAAGCGGGTGCACGTTATATGGGTAAGATCTTATTTCAGCGTTCAGAGTTGGGTAGTATTTAACCTAGACTCCTCAGTTGACCGCTATCAGCTAATCATTAAGTAATTGATAAGCCGTTAATAAGTAGTTATTTTAACTTTCACTCTAAGAGTGAAGGCGCTACTGCTTATAGAGCAACCCTGCTGAAGCTTCTAAGTTTCGCTAAAGCTCAACTAAGTTTTAGGCTGATTAGCTATGTAAAAAAACTCATTAAGGATCAACCATTAATTCCTTTTTTTACTCGGCTTTAGCGTCCTGCGTCGCCCTAACACCTACATCCCTGTAGGTGTACGCCACTCAGCCTAAAAGAATCACTCTATAAGCAGTCCAACTGAGGATTCTAGGTTAACGTTTTTATTAGCTCTATATCTTCTTCTGGTTGCTCTGCTTGGAGGCTATGGAAGTATATTTATGGCTAAATATCCCCTACACTTCAGCGCATGAGTTGTGCTATGCAAATTAGTAAATATGAGGATTAAAAGTAAGTGTCTACCCATACAACGGATATAACTGAGCAAACCACTCAAGCCGAAAGCCTAAATGCTATTCAAAAACCTAGCCCTGTTTCTTTTGTTGAAGCCTTCATGTATTGGCTGAAATTAGGCTTTATCAGCTTTGGTGGGCCAGCAGGCCAAATTAGTATGATGCATCAAGAGTTGGTTGAGCGTCGTAGATGGATCTCCGAACACCGTTTTCTGCATGCACTTAACTACACCATGGTATTGCCTGGCCCAGAAGCGCAACAGTTGGCCACTTACATAGGCTGGTTAATGCACGGTGTTTGGGGTGGGATCATGGCGGGCGTGTTATTTGTTTTACCCTCGCTATTTATTCTTGGCGGCCTCACATGGGCGTATCTTGCTTTTGGAAACGTACCTGCGGTGGAAGGTATCCTATACGGTATTAAACCAGCAGTAACCGCTATCGTCCTCTTTGCAGCATACCGAATTGGCTCCAAAGCTTTACCTAATAATATGCTTCGTTTGTTGGCACTGTTGGCGTTCTTAGCTATCTTCTTTCTAAAAATACCTTTCCCTTATATCGTATTGGGTGCGGGTATTATCGGCTATATAGGTTCACGTTTGGCACCTAAGTTGTTCACAGCGGGAGGTCATCATGGAAGTTCAAAAGAAACCTATGGCCCTGCATTGATTGACGATGACACACCCACACCAAAGCACGCTACTTTCAGATGGACACGTGTTATATCGTATCTTGCAGTAGGCGTTATCATATGGGCAATTGCCATGATAGCCCTTTCACAAACCTACGGTTGGGATAACGCGTTGACCAAAATGGGCGTTTTCTTCACAAAAGCTGCATTAGTTACCTTTGGTGGTGCCTATGCGGTATTACCTTATGTCAATGATAGCGGAATAGCCCACGGTTGGATCACCGAAACCCAAATGTTAGATGGCTTGGCACTAGGTGAAACGACACCTGGCCCCTTGATTATGGTTATCGCTTTTGTTGGTTTTGTAGGTGCGTGGACAAAAGAAGTATTTGGTCCTGACATGTTAGCGCTAGCAGGTTTTGCAGGCGCAGCAGTTGCCACATTATTTACCTTTTTACCTTCATTTCTATTTATTTTGGTGGGTGGTCCAGCGGTAGAAAGTTCACGAAACAATGCTAGCTTCACGGGGCCACTGACGGCAATAACAGCTGCTGTAGTGGGAGTCATCTTAAACCTAGCGGTCTTCTTTTCCTTAAAAGTACTATGGCCAGAGGGCTTGAGTGGTCACTTTGAATGGTTAGCTGCGATTATCGGTATAGTGGCTTTCATTGCATTAGTTAGATTTAAAGTAGGGATAGTTACTGTAATTGCAGCAAGTGCAATGATTGGTTTGATTTATTCGTTTGCGTAAACCCTTGAAGGCTGTCCGAGAACTAGATGTTCATTGGATTTGCAGTAGCTTCTTAGTTCTGGGGCGGCCTCCTAGGAACGTGCATGAAATAACTTGTCGCTCCACATAGACCTTGCCGTTAATAACTGAGGTACGGCACGGGAGCGTGTGGGAAGAGTGTGAGGCTGTCTTAGATAAACCGTGCATACTGTGGAAATGATTCCTGAACATTTTCAGCGTTTTCTTTGTCATCAGAGAGAAAACTAAAGTCATTAAAATCAAAACCTGGAGCTACGGTACAACCCATAAGAGAGTAGTCTCCCGTTGTTTCAGCGGCTTGCCAATGATTGGCGACAATGGTGCGCTGGAAGTTTGGTTTTGTATCACTCCCTAGAATATGTTCATCACATCTGTCGTAAAGATCTATTAGCTTAAGAGGAGCGCCTGAATAAAAGTGCCAGGTTTCATCATGCAAGACCTTGTGAAAGCGACTGATTTGTCCTTGTAACAGAAGAAAATAGATGCTGGTTAAGGTATTTCTAGACTGCTGATTAGCAGGTGAATTCACTATTTGAGAGCTACGATAAACTTCTTTGTAAAAGCCACCTTCAGGATGCGGCTGTAGATCTAGCTGGTGTATTAGAGGGTGCATACATTCAAAATACTGTGTGGGAAAAAGCTTAGTCTATTCCTAGTTAACCAGAAACAAAAGCTTGTCCCTAAGGAACCTCTGATCAACTCATGATTCGTTTTTCTGAGGCTAGAATCCGCCAGGTTTTCGCTATAAATTCTATCTCACAGAAATTCCGATCAGAGTTAATCAAAGTTAATCAGAGTTTCCTTAAGGAATCTCTGATTAAGTCTCTAAAATATGAGAAAATATCCATATTCCAAAATTAAGTAAAAACTTCTGTTATTTTGTCAGGATTCATAACATGAAACAGCTCAGTTTCTCTAGCCTCA
>JALXAX010000127.1 GCA_026991755.1 Thiotrichaceae bacterium
TTATTGATGCTTGCCACTGCTCTAATCTGGCTAAATGAGTTTAGCTTCCCTAGGCATATTGAGAAGCTACAAGCTGTTGGTTATGGATTGGTTTTTGCGCTGATCTTTTTGAATACGACTAAAGTATTTATGCCTCATGGTTTGCTAAGAGATAGCTACCTAAGCGACCACACAGGAGTATGGTTTCAGGCATGGATTGGAGAGTTTTTATTTACTGCTGTCACGCTTTATGTAGTCTGGACATTGCTTAGAAGAAGCCATCCTAAACCCAATATAAAAGCGGTTAGTTTAGCTTTAGGTGGGATTGTTTTATTATCTGCTATTTCCATGCAAGCACATGGTTCAATGACAGGTGTGATGATCCTGCTACTTGGTTTTTCCGCTAGTAATCGTGTGTTAATCGGCTTGGGAGTTATCTCACTGTTATTTTTCATTTCACATTATTACTATTGGCTGGGGGATAGCTTGATGGAAAAGTCTATAACCCTATTGATATTAGGTGTTCTGTTGCTGTTAGCTCGCTGGTTATTAATCACTCTGTTGCCAACTCAAACACAGGAGGTGTTGTCATGAAAGCTAATCTAAAATCTATAACAGTTATTGTCAGCCTCGTATTGATACTCATCGGCATCAATTATTCTATTGCACAAAAAGAGCAACAACTCGCTACGGGGACTATCGTCTATTTAAAGCTACGACCTGTTGACCCCCGCTCACTCATGCAAGGCGACTATATGGCGCTACGCTTTGAGATGGCTGACAAAATTATTCATGCACTGCCAGAAAATGCTGATGCTCATAACAATTGGCGTAGTCACGATAAAGTGGCGGCAAGTGATGGTTTTGTGGTCGTCAGTCTTGATGATCAATCTATTGCTACTTACCAACGCCTCTACGAAGAAGGCTCTACACTAGCTAGCAATGAACTAAAACTGCGTTACCGAATCCGTAATAATCGTGTTAAATTTGCAACCAATGCTTTCTTCTTTCAAGAAGGCACAGCTAGTATTTATAACAAGGCAAAATACGGGCAATTTCGAGTCAACAATAAAGGGGAGCTACTGCTAGCAGCTATGTTTGATACGGATCTCAACACACTAGAAGTAAGCGAAAACAACCATGTCAGCCATTAAAGATAAACTTTCTATTTCAGATAATAAAAATCGTGAATTTTGGATCAGCCATTTGATTATATTGGCAGGTACTATTATTGGTGTTTACTTGGCAGCATCGGCTGGCTTAAAAGTGGCGGTGCAGTTTGAGCTAATCAAATCAGATCGTGATAGCTACTATATGCGCTCTGCTCTACTGGATGAGCTAAAAGACAATACTGATACCATCAAAACTTGGGGTACTGAGTACCGCACAGGTAAAGCGCGTAAGTTTATTGGTAAGCCTGATGATTTTAAGCTAGACACTTATGTATGGACGACCATGCAAGATAACGCAGGCACGTTTGAGATCCCTTCTGAAATTTTAACTAAAATCCGTCGTTATTATCGGGATGTGAATAGTGGTCTTTCAAAAATGACCTCTCGTAATGCAGCCGCGGATGATGTGGATTTAATGCTAAAGCAGACTAAGGTTATTCAAGAGAATACCCTGCCCTTGTTAGAGTCGGACATTCATCAACTCAAAAAGCGGCTTGATGACTTAGATATTCCGCTTTAGAGATACGCTTGATTTTAGGCAAGTAGAAGCAACTAGCTAATCGTGCTTATCCATCGTATCTAAAACAATCCGTTGTGTGATCATTAACCATGCCTGTTGCTTGCATCATGGCATAGCAGATGGTTGTGCCTATAAACTTAAAGCCACGTTTCTTTAAATCTTTACTCATTACATCCGATTCTGCTGTACTAGCAGGCACTTCTGACTGAGTTTTCCAGTGATTAACCTTTGGCTTTCCACCTACAAATTCCCAGATATAGGTATCGAAAGAGCCAAACTCTTTTTGAATCTCAATCATACGTTGCGCGTTAGTAACCGTTGAATTGACTTTCAGCTTGTTTCTGACAATCGCTGGATTCTGCAAGATTTCTGCTATTTTAGCATCGTCATAAGCTGCCACTTTTTCTATATCAAAATTGTCAAAAAGCTCTAAATATCCCTGTCTCTTGTTCAGAATCGTTGCCCAGCTTAAACCAGCCTGCGCGCCTTCCAGAGTCAGAAATTCAAACCATAAGCGATCATCATGTACGGGTACACCCCACTCGTCGTCATGATAAGCTTTTTCTACTTCATTTCCTTCGGCCCATGCGCAGCGTATTGTCGTCATCTTTATGATTCCTGTGCTGGTTCTAGCATTTGTCCGAAACACAGTACATAGCCATTGCAGTCTTGCATATACCATTCACGCATACCGTAAAATTTGCTAGTCGGCTCGGTGACTACGCTTACTTTATCTTTTAGGTTTTGGTAATGCTCGTCTACATCTTGGTCTAGTCGAATATAAAGTGTTTGGCTTGCACCGATAGCAACGTCTTTTAGTACAGGAACTTCAGCAACCAGGCTATCACGTGATTGAAACATAAACTCTGCGCCTTCAAAGGTCATATTTGCCCAATCTAAGTTCATATCATCCGTTAGCTCGGTAGGGAAATTAGGCGCGGCATTTTCTACAGGTTCAACAGCCATTTCTAGCGTAAAACCTAGAATATCTTGATAGTACCTGACGGTATCTGCTACATTTTCTGTCATTAAATTGGGGACTAAGACGTTTCTCATACTGTTATCCATTATTGTCTGTAAATATGAAACCTGTGCACGAAAGATATCCCATCCCTTCATGCAAAGATATTAAAAGCAGTATATAGATAGCCTACTGACAGCGTTATGTCAGTAGAAAGAATAATTTAGTGCGATAAACTGTATTATTAATTGTTGCAAAAGTTTTTACATACAAGCACCGCCTTCGACTCCGCTCAGGCTACAGAGTAGCACCCTGAGCGGAGTCGAAGGGCGCGGTTTTACTGAACATATTTTGCAACTATTAATATTATCGAATTAAGAAGGGGTTGAAGTAAGCACCTTTGCTTTAACCACAAAGCTACCAAAAGGGATAAATGAAGAGTGTTGCAGGGTCGGTGGAGTTTACGGAACCGATCAAACTTGATGACCATTCATGGTCGGTTTCGCTAGCGCTGCACCGACCCTACGTGGCTTATCATTTAACAATAACTTGAGAAAGTTCAGATAAGGAAACAGCAAAAGGTCTTGCCGTATCTTTTCTATTTGATGAATAGCCTTTTAACTTTTTAATATCCCAAATCCTACCACCAAATATTTCTGGCTCAGCAATAAGACGGATACGATAAACTAGATAATTTTCGCAACTCGGCTTTGTAGGGTAGTCCTTTTTAACTAATTCACTTTTAGTCATCATTTTAGGCGCTTCACCCACAATCTCCCAAATATCAGATGTTTTGGTGCTACCTTTCGTTCTTAATAAGAGATAAGTAGCCCCCGCCTCTTTAGCACCATAAATTCTCAAACCTTTATTATCTAGGCGAATATTGTACAAACCCTTATCTTTAATCCATTGGTACTGCTCCTCGCTTTTACAATAAGCAACAAGTACCGTCGCCTCCGCTGGAGGAATAGACCTAAGCTTTTTACTACCCGTAGCATTCACCGCATACTCAGGCATTGCCTCTTTAACGGCATCAGCCTTTGAGCCTTTATTCTTATGAATATCATAGCGGTGATAAGACAAACGCTCGCGCTGTGAAGCTCGGTTACTAAAATGCTGCACCACTTCATTAATAAAATCACGAACCGACTCTAAGCCACTCCCTGATGCAGAAGGAGAAATAGGAAAAGCCCCAAGACCAGGCACAACCTCATGGAAGCCTTTTTGATTATATTCTTTAGAGCCTGGGTAGAGCACATACGCACCGACGGTTCTTCTAATCGCATCTTTGTAAGCGTGCATTTTTAAAAGATCAGCTCGCTTATAACGCCCTTCTTTTTGCCTTTTCTTTTCAGTCACGAGTTCATCATCACTCATGGCATTATTTTCAGGCTCAGTTAAATACTGTAAACCTTCAACTTTATACTTAGCATCAAAATGTACATGCACAATCAACTCTTGTTCTTCTGCCTGCGCTTCTGTAAACGCCTTAGGCCATAATGACAGCGTGTAATCAGGTCGCATCGCTTGCGTCCAACTACCTGATTTTGGATAGTCTGATTTTCCAAAGGTGCGGTTAAAATTAAACTGAATAGTAAACTCACGACCCTCATGCTTATGTGAACCTTTAATCGCTGTATGCTTACCCGACAGTAATTGCAAGCCCAACCCATCGTTAGTTTTTTTGATTAAGTCTTTCGTCTCTTTTGCATCAACCTCAAAAATATCTTCAATCAATCGTAACAGCTTAAAGAAAAGCCAATACTCATAAAGTGTTGCCACATCACGTTTACCAATATGATAAGCATCGTCATCCAAAGCTTTCCAAATTAGTTTTGCTGCAAGGTCATACATCAACCATGCTCGTAATATTTCTCTATAGCCTTGCTTACGCTGCAAGATAGGGCTATTTAAACGTAGTGAATTAGCAGCCTGAACATCACGAAACAAACTGTGACTAAGATACTCAGACAAACGATCCTCTAGCGCCTTCGCCTCATAATAAATAGCAGGAGGAGGAGTTAAGGATTTTTTTTCTAAATGTTGACAAACAGAACCACAAAATCGCTCAAACTCTTTTAAAGCATGTTTAACAAAACGATTTTCAGGCGTATCAACCGTATCAGTTTTTGTAAGGGTAGAAAGCCTTGACGGTACAGATCCAAAGTGCGAAGCAAGTGGGTGCGAATCAGCAAGTTGAATACGATTGCCACGAGAAGCAAATTGGCGCAGCTGATTTGCACTCAAACGGCGAGAACGACGAATATCCAACTCCTCAGTTCTATCCATCCAAGCCGTAACTGGCATACTAATCACACGCTGTACCGCATTACGAAACGCGACCGAATCAACAACCGACTTAACAAAAGCAAAACGCTGATAAAGCGTAGCAGAGTCACCCGAATAATCTACCGCATAGCGTTGCGTAACAGCAGAGGAATGCAACATCAGCAACTCAGTGCATTCGCTGGTAATATCTTCCAGCATGTGACGATACTCATCACGATAATTAGCTTTTATCGAACGAACCTCAACAGCTACCTCAAGAGGAAGCTCATTCTCTTTGTTAATGGTAAACATCAGTCTACCCACATAGATATTTGGAGTTATACGCCCACGAGAGGGGCTTCTACGCGAAGGGTGAACAATGCCTGAAACAGCTGTTTGCAAGGTGTAACCATCAGGTAAATCATATTCATAGGCATAGCCCTCTAAAAGCTGTATAGACTCTTCGCCATAGGCTTGGCAATCCTGCTTATCACGTTTAAATAGCGAGTTTTTAGCAATATCACTTTCAGCTCCAATGATCAGTAACTGGCCCTGATTAAAGTCAATCTCAACTTCACTGTAGCTACAAGTATCTTGCATGGTTAAAGCCTAAGCCTCTGCAAAACTCGTAAAGCCATCAGCAAGAACACGGTCATGCATACGCATTAGTTTTTCATACGATAACGAATACTTAATATCAGAATTTGCAACCTCTTTCCCAAAAGCATCAAGGCTAGCATCAACAAGACATAATTTACCCAGCTCTTTTAAAATAGACTCAATCTTATTTCGAGAGCCATGCAACTTAGGCAAAAGCTTTTGTATAATTGCAGCATCAATAACCGCATTTCTATCCATTTCATCTGCAGCAAGTTGGGTACAAATACTCACAAAGCGGCTCATCTCTACAGCCGTGCGATATCCAAACTCGGCACCCGTCTTTTGCAACATAGCAAAAAACGGCATCATTTCAGCTCCCAAATCATTATCAACTAAACCACCCTCTAACGCTTTTTCGACAAAACTCTCACCCATGCTCGCCCCAGCACCGCGAAGGGCATTCATGTTTAAACCTTTAGGATTATCAAAGAATGATTTCATCTCATTATCCGACACCCTAAACTCAATCACATTAGCTCGGTCAAGCACCTTAGGGCTAAACATATACGTGGTTTCATCAATATTTACCGTACCAATAATAAAGAGGTTTTTCGGCAATGTTATTGTTGGTGGCACACCATCCCAATCTTCTGAGCCAGAATGTAGCGAAATAGTGCCATCCGTTGACTCCATTGCGGATAAGAAATCAGCAAAATAACGCTCAACATGGGACATATTCATTTCATCTAAAATGAGAAAATAAGGTCTTGCGGGGTCTTTTGATGCGGAAATAATCACATCAAGCACGCCTGAGTCAGGCTTAACATAACGGTCTTTTTCTAAGGCGTTTGGAAAGCCCAATAATGGTTCACGGTTTGTCCAGTCTGCGCCTACAGATACCATGCAGATTTGAGACTGATCTTCACAAACCCATAAGGAAAAGGCTTCTGCTAGTTTTGTTTTACCTGAGCCTGATAGTCCCGTTAGGATGGTGAAAGGTTTTGTTTGTAGAGAGGAAATAAATCGCGAAGGGAGATTTTCTGATAATACTAGATTTGATTTTCCTAAATAATCAATAAAAGAAGTTATATTAAATGTTTCTTCAGATATAGATTTAGGTTTCTTTTTGTTACCTTTATTCTCATTTAAAAATAGACCATATTCCTTTAAAGCAGCAGAGCAATAGCCGTTTTTCCAATAAGAACCTGGGGTATAATTTTCAAAAACACCATTATCTTTATCTTGTTGCCTAACAATGAAATCATATATTTGTTCAACATTGTATATATTAATAAACCTCCAAATAGATACAGCCTCTGAGAAGCTTTTTGAAAACAAAACATCCTCTAGAACTTCCATAGCTTTAGCATATGAACGCGGCTTCCCACTTCCTTCTGGTGACTTATCTTCAAGGTATTGAATAAATAATTCTTTTATAGACATAATTTCTGTACCTCCGCTTTTAATTTTAAACTTTTATGAACAAGGAAAACTATTCCCTGACCAACTCCAGAGTTTTTTCAGCAATGCTCCAGACAAACGATAATCTGCATCCTGCAAAAGCCTTTAAGTACATTTCTTACTTCTGAAATAAGCCCTTTTCTGTTGACTTGTAACAATACACCAATCGCCCTATGGCGGGGATATTATAATGCGTAGCAACTTGCCCGCATCACTTTTCACCCATTAATACACTACAATTTAAAATTTTAGCATGGCTAAAGGTGGGATCTTTATTTTTGTACATCATCATGAATAATAATTCTGTATGTAGCGTGTTCTATTCTTAAGAGTCTTGCCATAGAAGAAGCTAAGCTAAACAGGGGAACCCATCAAGAATATACACCTGACCTATCTTTACTTTTTTTGCACTAAAAATTTTCCTTCACGCAAGATCTTAATAAGCCGTTTATAGATAGCCGACTGACTGTCGTTATGTCAGTAGAAAGAGGGGATCTAGGATATTTTAGCGACGTAGCGGGAGAACTTAGCTCGCATAATGATAGTCAGTATCAATATATGGTATTGTTTTATATTAATATTGTGATTGTACACTGCTTCCCGTATTGCGTTGCACTCCATACGGGCTACGATACTAATCATGAAGTCACGGATTCAGGTAAAAGCTAACAGGTAGGTTGGTGCTGAGGTACGAAGCCCAACAAGACAATATTTGTTGGGCTTCGTACCTCAGCACCAACCTACTAGTTAGCTTTTGAGGATATAGACATTTTGACGGGATAATGTACTAAAAGCTTAGGTCAACTTACCGTGACACTGCTTATATTTTTTACCCGATCCACAAGGGCAAGGCTCGTTACGCCCTACTTTTTTACCTTCTCTCTCGAAGGTTTCTACCGCCTGAGGTGCGGTAAATGGCTCGTGTGCTTGAGGTTCTAGTTCTAGCTCACTTCCTGCATCTTCATGAGTAAACTCCATTTCCTGATCGGGATGATCAGCAAACTGTTCAACTTCTTCAGGCTGTTGTACTTCCACGCGCATTAAGAAAATAATCACGTCATGCTTGATCTTTTCTAATAAAGACTCAAACATTTCAAAGCCTTCGCGCTTGTACTCTTGCTTAGGATTCTTCTGTGCATAACCACGTAAGCCAACCGCTTGACGAAGATGATCCATCCCTGCCAAGTGTTCTTTCCAGTGTGTATCTAACACGTGAAGCATGATATTACGCTCTAGTTGACGCATCCCTTCAGCGCCAATCTCAGCTTCCTTTAGCTCGAAGATTTGCTTGGTGATTCCAAGTATTTCTTCACGTAACTTTTCTTCATGTAAGCTATCATCAGCATCTAGGTACGCTTGAATATCCATGTCGATACCCAATTCATTTGCCAATGATTGAGTTAGACCATCCGTATCCCATTGATCATCAATACTGCCTGGTGGTATGTGCTGACTAATTAAGTTATTAACGACATCAACACGTAATGTCTTGATCATCTCACTAATATCATCCGCTTCAAGTAGATCTGAGCGCTGCTCATAGATCACTTTACGCTGATCATTGGCGACATCATCGTATTCTAATAGGTGTTTACGAATATCAAAGTTATGCGCTTCTACTTTACGTTGCGCATTCTCGATAGATTTACTAACGAGTGGTGATTCAATTGCTTGGCCTTTCTCCATACCGAGGCGTTGCATTAAGCCTTTTACACGTTCGGAAGCGAAGATACGCATTAAGTTATCTTCTAGAGACAAGAAGAAGCGTGATGATCCTGGATCACCTTGACGACCCGAACGCCCCCGAAGCTGATTGTCGATTCGACGGGATTCATGGCGCTCCGTTCCTACAATGTGTAGACCACCTGCTTCTAAAACAGCGTCGTGTCGTTTCTGCCATTCTGCGGTCAGCTTATCAACTTCTGCCTGATTTGGTTCTTCACCCTCTTTCGTTGAAGCTGCAATCTCGGCAGATAAGTTACCCCCTAGCACGATGTCTGTTCCACGCCCTGCCATGTTGGTTGCGATGGTTATTGCCCCCGCACGGCCTGCGTTTTCTACAATGTGTGCTTCTCGTTCGTGCTGTTTGGCGTTTAGTACTTCGTGTTTTATGCCTTTCTGTTTTAGCAAACCTGAAAGTAGCTCTGATGTCTCAATTGAGGCTGTACCCACAAGAACAGGTTGGCCTTTGTCTGTGGCGTATTTGATGTCTTCTACAATAGCATCAAATTTTTCTCCAACTGACATATAGATTAAGTCATTACCATCTTCACGGATCATTGGACGGTGCGTGGGGATGACCACTACTTCTAGTCCGTAGATTTCTTGTAGCTCGTAGGCTTCGGTGTCAGCCGTTCCCGTCATTCCTGATAATTTGTTATAGAGACGGAAATAGTTCTGGAAGGTGATGGATGCTAGTGTTTGGTTTTCTGCCTGAATCTGTACCCCTTCTTTGGCTTCTACCGCTTGATGTAAGCCTTCTGACCAACGTCTTCCAGGCATTGAGCGACCTGTGTGCTCATCAACAATAACGACTTCGCCACCGCTGACCATGTAGTCAACATCTTTAGCGAACAATGCATGAGCACGTAATGCTGCATTGAAATGATGTAAAATACTGATGTTATCTGTGTCGTACAAGCTAGAATGTTCTGGCAAAATACCCGCTTGCATGAGCAAGTCTTCGGCTTTTTCCATGCCCTCTTCACTTAAGTGTACTTGTTTGGCTTTTTCATCAACGCTGTAATCACCTTCGCCAAACTCTTCACCGTCGTCGTCTTTGCCACCCGGTAGAGGTTGTTGTCGGGTTAGGTGAGGAATTAGCTCATTAATTTTTCCGTATAACTCGGTTGAGTCTTCAGTCGGCCCTGAAATAATCAGGGGTGTTCTGGCTTCGTCGATTAAAATAGAGTCAACTTCATCAACAATGGCGTAGTTTAGGCCACGCTGTACACGTTCTTCTTTGGCGAAAGCCATGTTGTCACGAAGGTAGTCAAAACCAAATTCGTTGTTAGTTCCGTAAGTGATGTCCGCAGCATAAGCTTGCTGACGTTCTGCATGAGAGAGACCGTTGGTAATGACACCCGTACTTAAACCAAGGAAGCTATACAATTGTGAGAGCTGAGTCGCATCACGTGTAGCTAGATAATCGTTGACGGTGATGACATGGACGCCTTCACCAGGTAACGCATTAAGGTACACCGCTAGTGTTGCCACAAGGGTTTTACCTTCACCTGTTTTCATTTCAGCGATATTGCCGTCATTTAATACTAATGCACCCACATGCTGTACATCGTAGTGACGCATTCCTAATACGCGCTGACTGGCTTCGCGTACCACAGCGAAAGCTTCCGGTAATATTTGTTCTAGTGTTTTTCCGTCGGCTAATTCAGCACGGAAATAAGCCGTTTTGGCTTGTAGATCAGCATCACTCAGTGATGATATTTCTTCTTCAAACTTGTTGACGATATCAACAGTTTTTAAGTATTTTTTTACCAGCCGATCATTACGGCTTCCGAAAATCTTTTTAGCAACAGCACCCAACATGATTGGTTTTTACTCCTAAGTTTATCGCTTCCCAGCTTTTTCAGTTCTTATTGTTTTCGTATTAGCTAGTTAACTTTTACTCGTTAAATGGCTAGGAGGCTGTCAGAGAACTAGAAGCGTAGCGAAAATCACAGGAGCATCATAAGCTTGGATTATTGAATAAGGCGAATAGTCGTTCTGCATTCGCTTTTAAGTCATTTGCAAGCAAAGCACTAAATATTTAACGATTTCAATAAAGTCAGATTATGATGTTCATGGGGTTTGCAGTAGCTTCTTAGTTCTCGGACAGCCTCCTAGTAATACAACGTCCATTGTCATACGGTGAAAATCTATTAAAAGATGAATATAAGGCATCAAAACTTGTTTACAAGTGTTTGGAGCTACCTCTAATCAGATAGCTGATTTGCCAGCAAGCAATATTCATATAGCGTCGTGATTATAGACAAGCTAACTACTAATTACCTTAACCTTTCGATGAATTACAAAAATATTTACACACTTTTTTCAATTTTTTGAGATACTCATCACAAACATCAAGAATAAAGGTTAAAAATGAAAGCAAGAGTAAAATGGCTCGACAATATGAGCTTCGTTGGAGAATCAGGTAGTGGGCATTCTATTGTGATGGATGGACCACCCGAAGCAGGCGGACGTGATTTAGGAATTCGCCCCATGGAAATGTTGTTATTAGGTGTAGGCGGCTGCTCTTCGTTTGATGTGGTTTCTATTTTAAAGAAGTCACGACAAGCTATTTCTGATTGCGAAGTGGCGATAACAGCAGAACGAGCCGATTCTGAACCTAAAGTATTTACCAAGATCCATTTGCACTTTTTGGTGACTGGGACTGATCTAAGTAAAAAGCGGGTTGAAACGGCTGTTAGCTTATCAGCAGAGAAGTATTGCTCAGCTTCTATTATGCTTGCTGAGACAGCGGATGTTACTCATAGTTTTGAAATTGCATCTTAGGCTTTACTGAGCTAAATAACCCACAACCGTTAGTACAACCGTATAGGGTAACGCCATAAAGACCATTCGCATATAACCTAAACGAATTGCTGGAGCTAATGCAGAAGTCAGTAAGAATAAGAAAGCCGCTTGCCCATTAGGTGTCGCCACACTAGGTAAATTAGTACCTGTGTTAATCGCTACTGCCAGTGCATCGTAATGCTCACGCGAGAACGCACCCGAATCATAAGCCGCTTGTACTTCATTGATATACACGGTAGCTACGAAAACATTATCACTAATCGCTGAGAGTATGCCATTTGCCAGGAAGAAGGCTTTTGGCTGTTGCTCAACGGGTAAAGCTAATACCCACTCAACAACAGGGGTGAATAAGTGCAAATCGTGGATCATTCCTACAATTACGAAGAAGATAACCAATAGCGAAACAAAGGGTAATGACTCTTCAAATGCATGCCCAATACGTGTTTCTTCTATAATCCCTGTAAAAGCCGTCACAACCACTAATAGCATTAAGCCAATAAGTCCAACTTCCATAACATGGAATGCTAAACCAAAGATAAGTAATAAGGCACAAATAGCTTGTACTACTAATGCATATTTCTCTTTTGCCGTTCTTTTAGCATCTTCTTTTTCAATATAACCCTTTAGGATATTTCTTACATTAAGATCTAACTTCGCACCATAACCAAATATGCCTGTAAGTTCGACGACTATCACAACTAACAAGCCTGAAATAAAGACAGGGATAGACACATGAGCCACTTCAACTGCAAAGGTCATAAAGTCCCAACCCATTTTCTCACCTATGAGTAAGTTTTGAGGCTCGCCTACTAGTGTTGCTACTCCACCTAACGCTGTACCTACAGCACCATGCATGACCAGACTTCTTAAAAAAGCACGGAACTTCTCTAACGACTCACCGCCCATTTCTTTTCTGTCAAAGGTATCATTCTCATTGTAGTCAACACCGATAGAAGAGTGCACTTTTTCATACACACCATAGAGCGCTACAAAGACAGTAATTAGAACAGCGGTAACTGTTAGGGCATCAAGAAAAGCAGATAGCACTGCCGCAGCGACTGAAAACATCAGTGATAAAACCACTTTATTTTCAATTTTGACAAGGATTTTTCCAAAGATAAAAACCAATAGCGGCTGCATAAAATAAATGAAGCTGACCATAAAGACCAACAACATAATCACGCTTAGATTTTCCTGGATTTCATGCCAGACTGTTTCAGGAGAAGTTAAGCCCAGTAACAAAGCCGCTATAGCCAATAGACCACCCGATTGTAGTGGGTAACATTTTAAAGCCATCGCTAAAGAAAGTATGAACATAGCGATAAATGCCCAGCCCACTACTGTCTTGCCCAGTAAAAGCGTCATAGGGAAGCTAATAGCAAGAAATATTAAGATAACATTCTTAAGCCAATTCGGACTTCCACCTAGAAAGCTTTTATAAAAAACGGATAACATGGTTATTGTAAACTCCAAAATACGGCAGTATTGTAAGCCGATACTCTATTAGTGATTGATTTTTATGAGATTGCTAATAGCCCAGAGAATACAGGTAATAGCAGGTGCTATATATATTTAGCCTTTTGTATTTTTTTCAACCCAGCGACTGTTGCCATTGGTTAATTGTTCTTTTTTCCAAAAAGGAGTCGTACTTTTTAGCTCTTCCATAATAAAACGACAAGCATCAAAAGCAGCTGCACGATGAGCTGACCATATAGCTACTAATACGATAGGTTGGGCAGGCTTAATTTCGCCGACTCTATGTACCACAAGCGTATGCAGTAAAGCCCATTTTTTCTTTGCCTTCTCAACTAGATTAGCTAACTGTTGCTCTGTCATTTTTGGATAGTGCTCCAAAAACATCGAAGTAACGGTATCACCTTCATTAAAATCACGCATCGTTCCAACAAAAGTGACTGTTGCGCCAAATTCACGGTTATCCACAAGATAGTTCTCTTGGAAGACTTCTAATTCCTTCCAAGGTGACAAATCAGCAGTGAGAATTTTTATTTGATCCATGTAGGACTCGATATAAATATTAAGACGCTTCTGGCTTATGCATAGGCTTCAGGTACATTGAAATATCTATGTCATCACCCATGATTTCTTTAGCGGCTCTTACCGCATCGGTACGCTGTCTAAAGAAACGAGCGCTACCAATGTGCTCATACAAACCAGAGCGTTTTAGCGCTTGTTCTATTTGAACCTTGGCACGTGCAATATAAAGCTCTACGCCAATGGATTGTAAGCGATCAAATAAATTCTTCAACATTTCTTCACCAGTTGCATCTAACTGATCGGCAGACTCAATATCAAGCACGACTAATTTGAGATTAGGTTTCTGTGAAACCATATTCAGCAGCTTACCCTCTAGATAACCAGAGTTTGCAAAGTAAAGGTCGCCATCATAACGGAAGATAGAAACGGTATCACTAGACATAAGGTTAAAACGATCAACACCGCGCAGGGTTGTATCTTCATGACGAGCCACTTCGATTAAACGAGGACTCATTGTACGGTAAAGGAATAAGCCTAAAGAAAGTACGACTCCTACCAACACGCCTTGCTCCAGATGTGGTGCAACGACAAGCGTAACAAAGAATACAACGATAGCGATTATGCCGTCATGACGATGTACTTTCCATGCATGTTTAATCGGTTTGACCTGTACCAAACCAGCAACGGCCATCATGATAACCGCAGCAAGAGTTGCTTGTGGAAGATGGTATAACAACGGAGTTAAGAACAACAATGTCACTGCAACAAGAATACCTGTAACTATCGACGACAATCCTGTTCTTGCATCAGCACTAAAGTTTACTGCTGAACGTGAGAATGAACCCGATACAGCATAACCGTTAGTAAGACTTGAAGCTATATTTCCAAGACCCTGACCTACTAACTCTTGATTAGCAGAAAGTCTTTGTCTTGTCTGAGAGGCTATTGCTTTTGCGACTGATATTGCCTCAACAAAGCCAATTAAAGCAATCATTAATGCTGTTGTGAATAACTTAGAAAAATGAGTGCTATCAATAGTTGGAATTGAGAAAGATGGTAACCCAGCAGGGATTACTCCAACAACAGCTCCACCTTTGTCCTCAAAATGTAAGAGGGCTGAAATGACCGTACAAATAACAACTGTAATTAAAACATTCGGTAATTTCGGGAATTCTTTCTTTAAATAAATTAATAAAAAGAGTGAGAAAACTCCCATTATCAACGTTACCATATGCGTATCAGGCAGACCCTGAATAATATTCCAAACAGTTTGATAATGATGTTCGCCTTTCTCTACCTCTAATCCAAATATTTTACTAACTTGAGAGCTACCAATGATAAGAGCCGCAGCGTTGGTAAAGCCAACAACAACAGGATGTGATAAGAAATCAACTAGTATCCCTAATCGTAATAAGCCTAAAGAGACTTGAATAAAACCAACCATTAGTGCCAAAAAGGCGGCATAAACCATTGCTGTTGATTGATCAAGCTCCATTGAGCCTATTGCCGCAGCAGTCATCAAAGAAACGATAGCAACAGGACCTGTTGCTAACTGACGGGATGACCCAAAGATTGCAGAAATAATAACAGGTAGAAATGACGCGTATAAACCAACGTAGGCTGGCAAATTAGCCAGCTGAGCATAGGCCATTGATTGCGGTACAAGCACTAGTGCCACCGTCAGGCCAGCCATCATATCCGCTTTAAGGACCTCTTTTTCCTTCAGAGTACCCACCCATTCTTTATAGGGCGTAAAACGATCTTTTAATTCTGAAACTACAGAGATTAGAACATTACTCATGGCAATTACAATCCAATGATTGATACAAATTGCAATGCATGACTAAATGCCTAAGCAGTTCAAGGTTATATGCTATGTGTTGATGAATCAACGAGGTTGGTCAGAGGGAGTATTAACAATCTTCCTAATCTGAGAAACAAAATATTTATAAATATAGATTCATCAGTTGTAGGTAACCATGCAATTTGTATGTTATTCAAACAGAGTAGCAATTAGGTATACTTTAGCATCTATTACTACCCATACAAAAAAAGCCCTGAAACGTATAGTATCAGGGCTTTAGAATAAATCCTGGTAATGACCTACTTTCACATGGGGAGACCCCACACTATCATCGGCGATGACACGTTTCACTTCTGAGTTCGGGATGGGATCAGGTGGTTCCATGTCTCTATTGTCACCAGGAATATCGGTGTATCCGTGTAGGCTTTGCTTGCGCTCGGCTTTACGGATGTAGAAGTCTGCTATTGCTAGCAAGCTCCTTCAATTCAGTAGTATCTAGTGGTTTACTTCAGTCAGGCTTCCCTTTCCTCAGCTTACCTATTCGTGTCTCATTCTCATAGATGTGAGTTTTCTCTAAGACCATTTAAGGTTATAGAATCAAGCCTCACGGGCAATTAGTACTCCTTAGCTTCATACATTACTGCACTTCCACATGGAGCCTATCAACGTCGTAGTCTT
>JALXAX010000128.1 GCA_026991755.1 Thiotrichaceae bacterium
TCCCCAGCCCTCCCCCCAAAGGGGAGAGGGAGCTTATTTCATTTTGCATTGAGCAGCCCTGTATTAAGAATAGTTTAATAATAGTTTTTCTATTATCTAAAAGTCAAAATCTACTGAGGAACGGCTACTGTACAGCACTCTAGGAGGCTGCCTGATAACTAAGAAACTACTGCAAATCCCATGAACATCATAATTTGACCTTATTGAAATCGTTAAATATTTAGTGTTTTGCTTGCAAATGACTTAAAAGTGAATGCAAAACGTTGTTATTGGTTGCTTTTATAACGAAAACAATCGGATTATAGCCTAATAAAAACGAATCATGACTCGATTAGTTCTTCCGTAGATAAGCTGGGGAATTCTATCATCCAGAAACTCCGACTAAAGTTAATCAAAAGTTTCTGAGGCAGGGCTTAAACCGGAATCCGTGACTTCACTACGGCATAGGGAATAAGATATTGATTCATCACGGGTTTAAAAAATGCCCGCTTACACTAAAGTATAATTGAGTACAGTAGTGCTCACTAAACGAAGGGTGAAGCCAAGATTTTTTAAAATACCTTGCCAAACCAATATCTTACACCCTATTGCACGCATTGAAGTCACAGATTCAAGTTAAAGTTTTACTCGTATGGGTTACGCAAAATAATCGTATGATCTCTATCGGGGCCTGTCGAAATAATATCAATGGGTGTTTCGGTTACTTCTTCTAACTTTTTAATATAATTTCGTGCATTTTCAGGCAAATCATCTACATTAGTAACGCCAATTGTAGATTCACTCCAACCTGGCATTTCTTCATAAACAGGCTTACATTCTGCATATTTGATAGTAGAGATAGGAGGCACATCAATGATTTCACCATTAAGCTCATAACCTGTACAGATTTTGATAGTCTCTAGTCCATCCAAGACATCTAACTTAGTTAAACAAATGCCCGTTACACTATTGATTTGCATAGCACGGCGCAATGAGACCGCATCATACCAACCACAACGTCTTGCACGCCCCGTTGTCGCTCCAAACTCATGGCCTTTTTCTGCCAAATAAGCTCCCGTCTCATCAAATAGCTCCGTTGGGAAAGGCCCTGAACCGACTCGTGTTGTATATGCCTTGGTTATACCTACAATGTAGTCGAGATAAGCAGGTCCTACACCTGTTCCCGTACAAGCCCCACCTGCTGATGGGTTTGATGAGGTTACGTAAGGATAGGTACCATGGTCTATGTCTAACAGTGTACCCTGAGCGCCTTCAAACATAACGTTATTACCTGCCTTGCGATGATTGTGTAACTCATTCGTCACATCACACACCATCGGACGCATAATTTCTGCCATTTCTAAGGCTTCATCCAGTACTGTTTGGTAATCTACTGGCTCTGCTTTGAAATAATTAACTAACGCATAGTTATGGTATTCCATCACTTCTTTTAGTTTGAGTTTGAGACGTTCTTCATCAAGCATATCGCTCACACGTAAACCACGACGTGAGATTTTATCTTCATAGGCAGGGCCAATACCACGACCTGTTGTACCAATGGCTTTTTTACCGCGAGCTGCCTCACGCGCAGCATCTAGAGCGACATGATAAGGCAAGATTAACTGACAGGCTTCAGAGATTTTAAGACGCTCTTTTACGGGTACGCCCTGCTTTTCCAACATCTCAATTTCTTCAAGTAATGCATCAGGTGCGAGTACAACACCGTTGCCGATCATACAATCAACGCCTTCACGCAACACGCCCGATGGAATGAGGTGCAATACGGTAGTTTTTCCATCAATGACAAGAGTATGGCCTGCATTGTGACCGCCTTGAAAACGTGCTACTGCCGATGCGTCTTCTGTTAGCAAATCAACAATTTTGCCTTTACCTTCGTCACCCCATTGAGTGCCTAATACAACTACGAATTTACCCATCTGTTACATCTCTCCTAAAACTCTACATATGTAACTATTGTTAGCATAGTTACTGCTACTTATGATTTTTAAATCGCTTAAACTGATTTGGCTATTTGATCAAACACTTAGACTTTCAACTACCCATGAGCCATCACTCGCTACAAGTTGTTGATTACAGCCTAACTGGGTTGCACTGTATGGCTCTGCATCATGCGACAATTGGCGAATAACAATCTCACCTTGTTGACGTAATGCTTTGATCAATACTTCCAATGTTTCATCCGCTACTGAGGGTGCGAGTATTTTATTTTGTACTACTTTATGCTCCGACTCGTTCTCCTGAGTAAGGCTGTTTAATAGGCGCAAGTCAGCTGAGAAGCCCGTTGCGGGGCGGGCATTTCCAAAGGCTTGACCGATGCCATCATAGCGTCCACCACGTATAATCTCTCGTTGAAGTGTTGGCAAATAAAGCTGAAACATGACGCCCGTATGATAAGCGTAACCACGTAACTCACCACAATCGATATTGATAGTAAGTGTCGGGAAGCTTTTCTCTAAACGAGCCACTAAATCATTTAGGTAGGACAATATCTCTTTTACTTTGCTACCTAAACTTTCTAGCAGTTCGCTAGCTTCTTTAAGTACATCTTTCGAACCGTTTAACTCAGGTAGTTTTTGTAAAATATTAGCATGTTCAGCAACCAACGATTTTTGCTGAACCCAAGCAGATATATCAGGAATGGATTTGCGTTCCAACATATCTGACAGATATTCTTGATCGGCTTCATCTAGATCAAGCGCTGAAGAAATTTCTGTAAAGATACCCACATGCCCCACATCAAGAATAATACTATGCTGGTTCTCTCTCGCACTCAGCTGTAATGTCTCAATCGCTAATGAAATAACTTCAAAATCACTGTCCATTCCAGCATGACCAAACAGCTCAGCACCAATTTGTAACGGGGAGCGTGATCCACCATTAGAGTGATTGCTCCGTGTACGCAAAACAGGCCCTGAATAGCAAAGACGATTAGGATGCTCTACACGCATTCTATGAGCATCAATACGTGCCACTTGAGGCGTTATATCGGCTCTAACACCCATTAGACGGCCACTGGCTTGATCAGTAAGCTTGAAGGTTTGTAGATCCAGCTCCTCACCTGTGCCTGTTGACAACGAGTCTATAAACTCTACTAAAGGAGGCATCACTAATTGATAGCCCCATCCGCTGTAGAGATCAATTAATTGTCGTCGTAAAGCTTCTAGCTGACTTGCTGCATCAGGCAGTGCTTCGGAAATTCCTTCCGGGAGTAACCAGTAATGATTATCTGACATGATCTTTTAATTAACTAATTAGTTTAGACTCAGGAGTAAAAAACTTACGGAACATGACTTGCACCCAAAGGGCATAGCAACCTTTTGCCCCAGATTGAATGATCTAAAATCATTGCATAGAAATACTATGCGCCTTTTTAGATCATCCAATCTGGAACAAAAATTCTGCGTCAAGTTCCGCATCTTATTTAATCCTGAGTCCTTAATGTAAAAAGAGCAACAACATACCCAGCACCATACTACCGATACCTACTATACGTAAGGTATCGTTTGGAAGCTCTTGCATCTTTAGATAAGTTTTCTTTAAGCTGTCTGGGCTAACGAAAGGGAGAATCCCCTCGATGATCATCACTAATGCAATGGCATTTAGGAGATCATCCCAATTGACGCTCACCGTTGTTACTTCCCTTTCTTCTTAAAGAATTTAAAGAACTCAGAGTTAGGTTCAAGCACCATCACATCACCTGATTTACCTAGTGAGTTTTTATAGGCATTTAAGCTACGGTAGAACGAGTAGAATTCAGGGTCTTGTTGATAAGCTTGAGCATAAATTGCCGCTGCTTTCGCATCACCTTGACCTCGTATCGTCTCAGCTTCTTTGTAGGAATTTGCAACAATAATCGTTGATTTTCTATCCGCAGCTGCTTTTAATTTTTCAGCTTCCTCATCACCACGTGAACGAAAATCCTGTGCAACTCTATGGCGTTCGGACTGCATCCGCTTAAAGACAGAATCACTAATCGTGTCAGGAAAGTCTATTCGGCTCACACGTACATCAACAAGCTCAACCCCTAACGATTTAACATCACTGGCCGACTTATCTTGTAAAGCCTGCATAATTTCGCCACGCTGACCTGTTACCGCTTCTTGAATAGTACGCTTACCAAACTCACCACGCAGACCTGCCGTCATGATACCTTCTAGACGTCTTACTGCTGTGTCTAGACTTCCACTGGTTGCACGATAAAACACATCAATGTCTTTGATACGCCATTCAACAAAGAAATCAACCAGTAAGAATTTTTTCTCACCTGTCAGAAAGCGTTGTTTATCAACCTGTAGAGGTAATACTTGTGCAGGATATTTCTTAACGCTATGTACAAAGTTTGTCGGCCATTTAAAATGGAGACCTGGTTCTATATTGGTTTCAACAATTTCTTTAAACTTAAATTTGATTGCTTTTTCACGCTCATCAACCGTATATACTGAAGTTAGTAAAAGAAATAAGATTAGTCCAATTACGATAAGTAATCCTTGAGAAATCTTCATTATCTTCCCTCTCTTAACGAGCTACGATTGCTAGTACGTGATTGTTTTTTATTGGCCTCATTCTTTAAACGATCAATCATCTCTCCGCTAATAGGTGGAGGTGTTGAAGCCATAGAGCTACTAGAGTTTGAATCATTGGTAATAGGCAGATAGAACATATTATTAGAAGACGATGTATCCATCATAATCTTCTTACTGCCTGACATAACCTGCTCCATCGCATCTAGATAAAGTCTTTCACGCGTAACTACAGGCGCTTTGTTGTATTCTTTGGTTAGATTTGTGAAACGAGATGCATCACCTTCAGCCTTAGCAATAACCTGCTCTTTATAAGCATTGGCTTCTTCCACCGCTCTTGCAGCTTTACCACGTGCGTCAGGAATAACCTTATTGGCATAGGTCTCAGCTCTATTTTTCGAACGGTTAAAGTCTTCTCTGGCACGGTTAGCATCATCAAAAGCATCTTTAACTTCTTCTGGGGCAGTAGCATCTTTTAGGTTAATTTTTGTAACCTTTAAACCGATTTTATATTCATCCAGAATGCTTTGCATCAACTCATGTGTATCTATTTCGATTTGCTCGCGGCCGGTCTGAATAATAAAATCCATCTCATTACGTCCAACCACTTCACGTACTGCTGAACGCATGACTTGATGTAAAACACCTCTGTCTGGGTTACGTTCATTATCAGCATCCATCACATTAAATAAATATTCTTTAGGGTCGCTTATCAAATACTGCACTTCAATTTTAAGGTCAACGATGTTCTCATCTTTAGTTAGCATGGTAGTGTGATCAGCTGTCGAACGATTTCGGTCCACATCAACCACTTCAACTCTTTCGATAGGCTTGGGAACCCAATGCAAGCCAGGATTTGTTATTTCTTTGAACTTACCAAAGTGTAAAACGACACCGCGTTGACCTGCTTCGATGGTATAAACACCCGAAAACAACCAAAGCGCTAGAGCGACAAGAGGTAATAAGAGCATTAATTTACCCCCACCACCATCGGATACCGATGCAAAAAGCTCAGTTACTTTATCAGCAGGGTTATTTATCTTATTGCCTGATGACTTCTTTTTCTTATTACCACTCCAGGGGTCTTTATCCCCACCTGGTTCATTCCAGGGCATAATTTGCTCCAGCATTTATAATTAAAATTACGCAGGTCAATACATCACCCACAAAAGAGCCAATTGTATGCAGGTCGCACCAACTTGGCAAATTGATTTATGATTTAGTCCATAGAAAAAGGGATAGAATGGATAGCCAACGAAACTCTGAACAAGTCTCAGTCATATATCCTGAAGCTAAACAACGTTATTCTCGTATTTTTAGAACTTGTTCAGCAAGTCAATACCAAACAAGTCTAAATCTACTAAACTGATTTAACCGAGATACCTTTAATGGTGTGAAGGATATCTTCAAGTTCGCCAATCAGCTGCTTAACAAGCAAATTGGTTTGCGCATGATCTTCGCCTGCCTCTTCACCATTTAACTTCTGACGCGCACCACTAATGGTATAGCCGCTATCGTAGAGTAAACTACGAATTTGACGGATCAACAATACGTCCTGCCTTTGATAATAACGACGATTACCACGCCGTTTCATTGGCTTTAAATTAGGAAACTCTTGTTCCCAATAACGCAATACATGTGACTTGACGCCACATAAATCGCTCACCTCACCAATAGTAAAATAGCGTTTACCTGGTATGGCAGGAAGTTCGTTATTATTTGTCGGTTCCAGCATATGTTTCTACTCGATGCTTTAGCTTTTGTCCAGGACGGAAGGTTACTACTCGACGTGCGCTGACAGGAATTTCTTCACCCGAATTTGGGTTTCTGCCTGGGCGTTCGCTCTTATCTCTTAACATAAAGTTTCCAAAACCTGAGAACTTTACATTGATGCCTTGCTCTAGTGCAGACTTAATTTCTTCAAAAAACATCTCCACTAAATCTTTAGCTTCACGTTTATTTAATCCCACTTCTTCGTATAAATTTTCTACTATATCTGCCTTTGTTAAGGTCATCTCACTCGCTCCATTATTTACATTCTGGTTTAATCGATCGTATTAAACCAAATTATCTTAAAACTGCACCTGCTTGTTGTTCCAGCAAGGTTACCAGTGTGTTAGTACTAGTTGTTATTTCTTTTTCCTCTAATGTGCGTGAAACGTCTTGAAAAATCAAGCTTAACGCGAGACTTTTCTTACCCTCAGGTATGCCTTCACCCGCATACATATCAAATAAATAATAGTCAACTAATTGAACTATTTCAGATTTTTTTATCACACGCCCTATATCAGCATAGGAAATATTTTCTTCAACCAGCAGTGCTAAATCACGCTGAACAGCAGGATAAGCGGAAACTTTTTCATAAGCAGGTATCTGCCTTTGACTAAGCGCCTCAATATCCAGCTCAAACAAATAGATGACTTGCCCTAAATTCAATTCTTTTTCAAGGTTAGGATGTAAAGCTCCAACCCACCCTACTGTTTCATTATCATAAACAATCTTTGCTGACTGGCCTGGGTGTAATGCCGTGTGAGCCTCGATTTCAAACTCAAACTGACGACCTACTACTTCAGCCAATAAGGCCTCCACATCACCTTTAATATCAAAAAAGTCTACCTGACGGGCTTGTTGTGACCATTGCGCATCATTCTTTGTGCCTGTGATGGCTCCAGATATTTTTTTACGCTGCAACAGGCCTTCAGCCGTCTTAATAAAAGTCAGCCCTGTTTCAAAGACTCTGACCCTACTCTGCTGTCTCTTTAGGTTATAACTAACCGTCTTTAGCAGACCTGACCACAAAGTCGTTCTCATCACAGAAAGCTCAGCAGAAATTGGATTAGCTAGCTTAGTGGCTTCCAATTCTGGAGATAACAATTGTTCTATTTTCTCATCAACGAAACTATAGCTTACCACTTCTTGATAACCCAGTGAAGTCAATACCTTATGAAATACATCTAACTTTACATCAGCTTCACTTGATTGCACAACCAACGGCTTCATATCGCGTAATTTAGCTGGGATTTGATCATAGCCATTGATTCGGGCTAATTCTTCGATGAGGTCTACTTCGATAGACATATCAAACCTGAAAACGGGAGGGATAACACTCCAACCTTCATTTGTTGCGGTAATTTCACAGCCTAAACGCTGTAAAATCATTTCAATTTTACTACTAGGAATAGTGATGCCCAAGACCCGCTCAACCCGCTTTTCTCTCAGATGAATAGGTGATCTTACTAGCAGTTGATCATCATTAATGACATCAACAATTTCAGCAGACTCTCCACCACAAATATCAACAATTAGTTGGCTGGCGCGCTGAATAGCTCGCACTTGTAAATCAGGGGATACGCCGCGCTCGAAGCGATGGGATGAGTCTGTATGCAAACCATAGCTACGCGCTTTACCAGCAATGGCAACAGGTTCAAAGTACGCACTTTCTAAAAATATCGACTGGGTGTCATCCGTTACTGACGTGGCCAAGCCACCCATAATACCTGCCAATGCTACGGCTCCATTGGCATCTGCAATGACTAAGCTATCACTTTTTAAATCTACGGTATTACCATCTAACAATTCAAGCCTCTCGCCTGAATTCGCCATTCTGACGGTGATACCTGTTTGTAGCTTGTCTAAATCAAAAGCGTGCATGGGTTGCCCCAGCTCTAACAGCACGTAATTGGTTATATCAACCACAACGCCAAGGCTACGAATACCTGCGCGCTGTAATTTGGTTTTCATCCAGTCAGGCGTTGCTGTTTTAGTATCGACTTTGTTAATAATGCGACCCGCGTATCGCTTACACGCATCAGGCGCTTCAATATCAACAGGGAAGGTATCACTGCACACTGCTGATACTTTAGGCACATCCAATTGAGCTACGTCTGTATCAGTTAGCACACCCACTTCTCGTGCAACACCAATAATACTTAAGCAGTCTGCACGATTTGGGGTGATATCCAAATCAAGTACTTTATCACTAAGATCAATGGCATCACGTAGATCAACACCTAATTCAGCATTATCAGGAATTGCTAGCAAGCCGTCTGTCTCGTCATCAATACCCAAAGTTTCGGCACCACAGAACATACCCTGCGATAAAACACCTCGTAATTTTGATTTCTTTATTTTGAAGATCGTTCCATCTGGCTCGGGCAATCTCGCACCAACCGTAGCAACAGGCACCTTTTGCCCAACCGCAACGGAGGCGACGTTAGTGACAATCTGAATCGACTCATCGCCTAAACTCACTTGACAGACTTTTAATCTATCAGCATCGGGATGTTGCTCTATTTCGGTAATTTGCCCCACAACTACTTTGCTAAAGTCGCTGGCTACTGGCTCAATACCATCTAGCTCAACCCCCGCAAAGGTTAGTTTTTCTGCGATATCTTCTATATCAAGCTTGGGATTTACAAGTTCCCGCAGCCATTGTTCACTGACTTTCATTGCTATCTCCTATACTTGATTAGTTGAATTGTCTGAGGAATTTCAGATCGTTGTCGAAGAAAATTCGCAGATCATCAATACCGTAGCGCAACATCGCTAAACGTTCCACTCCGAAGCCAAAAGCAAAGCCTGTATATTTTTCAGAATCTATATTCGCCATTTCCAAAACATTAGGGTGTACCATTCCACAACCCATTACTTCTAACCAGCCCGTATGTGAGCATACTTTACAGCCTTTACCCTGACATTGAACACATTGAATATCAGTTTCAGCTGAAGGTTCTGTAAAGGGAAAGAAAGAGTTACGGAAACGCGTAGGTAAATCATCCACCTCGAAGAAGGCCTTAAAGAAAGCTTCTAAGATACCCTTGAGGTCTGCAAATGAAACATCCTCATCGACCATCAAACCTTCTACCTGATGAAACATGGGC
This sequence comes from Thiotrichaceae bacterium, assembly GCA_026991755.1. Lineage (GTDB taxonomy): Bacteria > Pseudomonadota > Gammaproteobacteria > Thiotrichales > Thiotrichaceae > HyVt-477. The sequence continues at coordinate 9,401 of JALXAX010000128.1, forward strand.
GTGTGGGTAATATCCGAGTCACAACGGTACACTCGGCCTGGTGCAATAATACGTAGAGGCGCTTCTTTCTCCTCCATAACACGCACTTGAACAGGTGATGTGTGTGTGCGAAGCAGAGAACCATCATCAAAATAGAAGGTGTCGTGCATAGCTCTTGCAGGATGATGTTCAGGAATATTCAGCGCAGTGAAGTTATGGAAATCATCTTCAATTTCTGGCCCTTCAGCCACATCAAAACCGAGCTGTACAAAGATCAACTCAATACGCTTAATAGCCCTGGTAACAGGATGCAATCCACCTGCTGCTAATCGACGACCTGGTAAAGTCACATCAACACGTTCTTGCTCTAGGCGTATATTCAACGCCTCTGCATCTAGGACTTGTTTGCGTAGCTCTATTTCAGCATTTACCTGTTGCTTAGCTTTATTGATTGATTGTCCCGCCTCACGACGATCTTCAGCAGGTAGTTTACCCAACTGCTTTAGCTGTGCGGTCAATAGACCTTTCTTCCCTAGATACTCAACACGTACCTGATCTAAGTCGCTTAGCGATGTAGTATCAGCAATTTTTAGCTGTACATCAGCGATTAACTGTTCAAGTTCTTGCAACGGTCTTCTCCACTTATGTCCTTATGTTCAACGTTGTTGACAGCAAACCCTATACTCTCGATATGCCTATGTTTAACGTAAACGACAATTCCTTAGAAACGAAAACGGGGATAGACTTCCGCCTATCCCCGCTTGGTATTCAACCTAAAATCCTCAGTTAAACAGCCTATAGAGTGATTCTCTTCGGCTGAATGGCGTAGTAAAAAAAGGAATTAATGGTTGATCCTTAATGAGTTTTTTTTACATAGCCAGTCAGCTGAAGAGGGTTGCTCTATAGGCTGTAGCGCCTTCACTCTATAAGTGAAGATTGATAAAGCTTCTTACTTTAATACTATCAGTAGTTTAATAAGTGCTGGAAGCGGTTAACTGAGGAATTTAGGTTCAACAATTTATGCTAATTGATTATTGTGCTAACTCATTAAGTGCTAGCTAACCAAAGTGCCAACTAATCAGAATATGACTAATTAGCACACTAACTAATCAGGTAAATTATTCAGCTAGGGCGGCTTTCGCTTGCTCTGCTATTTTACCAAAAGCATCAATATCATGAACGGCTAAATCAGCAAGCATTTTACGATCTACTTCGATCTCAGCTTTGCTTAAACCATTCATTAGACGACTGTATGAAAGATCAAACATTCTAGCAGCAGCATTGATACGAACAATCCATAAACGACGGAATTGACGCTTCTTTGTGCGACGGTCACGATAAGCATATTGTCCTGCTTTTGTAACTGCCTGTGTAGCAACGCGATATACACGGCTTCGTGCGCCGTAATAACCTTTTGCTTTCTTTAATACTTTCTTATGTTTTTTACGAGCGGTAACGCCACGTTTAACTCTAGCCATTTCTCAATTCCTCTCTTATGAATACGGTAACATTTTACGAACTGCAGGTGTATCGCACTTTTCTACGACATCGCCAGCACGTAATTGACGCTTACGCTTAGAAGATTTCTTGGTCAAGATATGACGCAAGTGAGATTGCTTACATTTATAGGTGCCATTAGCACGCTTGCGGAATCGCTTTGCAGCGCCGCGGTTGGTTTTCATCTTAGGCATCTTATTTCTCCTGTTCTGCGATTAACGCAGCTTGGTTGAAAAACATTCCTTAAGAGTGCCTCACCTTAAAGGAATGGTATTAAAATTTATTGATGTATGAGACCTTTGCATGAAAGGATGGCGAGAGAAAAATGAGCGTAATTTTCTCTACTTCTACTAAAAAAGCAGGTAATAGCCGAGCTATTGGCCGAACTTTTAGCAGAAATAGAGGGAATTCAAGCCATTTTTTAGTGAGCTTGCCGTTTTATCAAAACGGTCAACTCAATTATTTAGCTTGCTATATCCGTCATATCTTTTGTGCAAAGGTCTCTGTATATAGCTAACTACTTATCAGCTTCTTTCTGCTTTTTAGCAGCTTCTATAGCTGCTTTGTCCTGTGCAGATAATGGACCTAGTGTCATCATCATCTGGCGACCTTCCATCTTAGGGTACTGCTCAACCGAGCCGTATTCAATAAGGTCTTTTTCGATACGCTTAAGCATTTCCATACCTAATTCACGATGTGCCATTTCACGACCACGAAAGCGTACGGTTACTTTTGTCTTATCACCAACTTCTAGAAACTCTTTCAATTTACGTAGCTTGATATTGTAATCACCAATATCGGTACCAGGCCTAAGCTTGATCTCTTTTAGCTGTGTCTTTTTAGTTTTCTTTTTAGATTGGGATTTCTTCTTGCTCTCTTCGAACTTGAACTTACCATAATCCATGACACGACAAACAGACGGCTTTGCATTAGGTACGATCTCTACCAAATCCAAATTTGCATCTGCTGCTACTTGTTTAGCTTCTTCTAAGGAAACAACCCCTCGGTTTTCTCCTTCCGCATCAATCAATCGCACCTCTGGCGAGGTGATATTATCGTTGATTAGTTGCTTTTTTTTCTTTCCGGCGATGTGCTACTCCTTCAATAAGCTTAAGTTGTGTTCTGCAATCTCAGCTTTGATCTTATTAATAAAGTCGTCAACAGACAATGTTCCTAAATCATCTCCTGATCTGGTACGCACTGCTATAGACTCGTTTTCCATTTCTCGATCACCTGTGACCAACAAATAGGGAATACGTTGCAAAGTGTGCTCGCGGATTTTAAAGCCTATCTTCTCATTTCTCAAGTCCGAAATAGCACGAATACCTGCATTTTTAAGCTTTTCTACCACTTTTTCAACATAATCTGACTGTTTGTCAGTAATATTCATCACAACGACTTGTTCTGGCGACAACCATGTTGGGAACTTTCCTTCGAAATGTTCGATCAAAATACCTATGAATCGCTCAAACGAACCCAGGATTGCACGATGCAACATGACAGGTACAGGACGAGATCCATCTTCCGCAACATATTGTGCCTCTAAGCGCTCTGGCATAGAAAAATCAACCTGGATGGTACCTAGCTGCCAAACCCGACCCATGCAGTCTTTTAAAGAAAATTCAATTTTAGGTCCATAGAAAGCCCCTTCACCTGGAAGCTCTTGCCAATCCAAGCCTTTAGCATCCATCGCATCCGCCAATGCTTTTTCTGATTTATCCCACACTTCATCACTCCCTACACGATTGTCTGGTCGAGTAGATAAGCGATAAATAACTTCATCAAAACCAAAGTCCTCGTAAACTTCATGCAAGAAGTCGATAAAATCACTTACCTCAGATTCGATCTGCTCTTCAGTACAGAAGATATGCGCATCATCCTGAACAAATGCACGTACTCGCATCAAGCCATTTAACGCACCTGACATTTCATTACGATGACAAGAACCGAACTCAGCCAAACGTAAGGGTAAATCACGATAACTTTTCAAACCTTGATTAAACACCTGTACATGACACGGGCAGTTCATTGGTTTGATAGCAAACTGTTTGCCATCCGAGTCCAAAGTGAACATATCATCGCTGTACTTAGCCGCATGGCCTGAACGTTCCCATAAAGAGAAGTCTACTAGCTGAGGTGTTTTAATTTCCTTGTAATCATGAGCATATTGCTTATTCCGCATATATTGCTCAATGGTGTTGTAAATAGTCCAGCCTTTGTCATGCCAAAACACTTGTCCAGGTGCTTCTTCTTGAATGTGGAACAAATCCAACTGACGACCAATCTTACGATGGTTACGTTTTTCAGCTTCTTCTAAACGTTTTAAATAGGCATTTAGTTCTTTCTTATTGGCCCATGCTGTTCCATAAACACGTTGTAGTTGTTCATTATTAGAATCACCACGCCAATAAGCACCTGCCAGTTTAGTTAGCTTAACCGCGGGAATTGAACCTGTATTAGGCACATGCGGGCCGCGACATAAGTCAATGAAATCACCTTGACGGTATAAAGAAAGTGCTTCATTTTCTGGAATACTCTCGATGATCTCCGCTTTATACGCTTCGCCCATATCACGGAAAAAAGCTACCGCTTCATCACGCTCCATCACACTACGTTCTACAGGTACTTTTTGCTTGATGATTTCCTTCATGCGCTTTTCTATCAAAACCAAGTCTTCAGGAGTTAACATTTTCTCCATTGCAAAGTCATAGAAAAAGCCATCTTCAATAACAGGACCTATCGTTACTTGAGCATCGGGGTACAGTTGTTTTACAGCTTGCGCCATTAGATGAGCCGATGAGTGACGAATTATTTCTAACCCTTCATCATCACGCGAAGTTACGATACTCAACTCAGCATCATCTTCCATCACGAATGAAGTATCGACCAACTGTCCATTTACTTTTCCACCCAATGCAGCTTTCGCTAAACCAGGACCGATATCAGAGGCGACATCAAAAACAGAAACTGCATTGTCAAACGAACGTTGACTACCATCAGGTAGAGAGATTACCGGCATTATTATTTCTCCAGTGGTGATCCTTACGAAAGACCACATGTGTTTATTTGAAAATCACAGCTCACTGATTAAAATACCAGCAAGCCAAAAGCGGGTATTATAATCGTAATTTCAAGATTTGCTAATATAAATAATAAAGCTCCGATAAATGGATCTTTATTAAGGATTTAAGCTACCAGCACTCCAGACTTGATGGATTCAGAGCAGTCCAAGGCGTTCAAAACAAGGCTTGGATGGCAGGCAATGGTTGCTCCCTTGGCAAAACGCAGTGTTGAGCGCTTTGGGTTACTCCCTTCAGGCGAGTCATGAAACCCAGCTTGTTAGAGTACCGATCTGACTACCCCTCTTTTCTTTTCTCCCTAAACCAATCCAACAAGCCATCTGTAGAGGCATCATGTTGATAAAGCGTTCTTCCAGACTTAATCTCATTTAAAATATTAGATGCCAGCTTTTTACCAAGCTCCACACCCCACTGATCATAGGAATTTAAGTTCCAAATTGCACCCTGTACAAATATTTTATGCTCATACAAGGCCAATAGTGAACCCAATGAACGAGGCGTTAATTGGTCAAGGACAATTGAGTTGCTAGGCTGGTTTCCTTGAAACGTCATATGAGGAATATGCTTCTCAATTTCATCAAGCTCCACACCCGCATTACGTAATTGCAAGCGTGTTTCGTTTTCGTTACGGCCCCGCATTAGAGCTTCTGTTTGTGCAATAAAATTGGAAGCCAAAATATCACAATGCTCTTTCAAGCAAGAATGTGAACGAACTGAAGCTATAAAATCAGTCGGTATAAGGCGTGTACCTTGGTGTAACAATTGGTAGAAAGCATGCTGGCCATTGATGCCCTCCGTTCCCCATATTACTTTTCCTGTTGAATAAGTAGTCTGTAAACCATCACGATCTACCGATTTACCATTACTTTCCATATCCGCTTGTTCTAAATAAGCAGGTAATAGCCTTAAATGATGATCATAGGGAAGTACTGCACTAGATTCCGCACCAAAGAAATTGCCATACCAAATGCCAATAAGTGCAAGAATCATCGGCATATTGGTTTCCATAGGTTCATTTTGAAAATGCTTATCCATAGCTTCCGCCCCTTCAAGCATTTCGATAAAGCGATCCATTCCTACATAAAGCGCGATAGACAAACCAATCGCAGACCATAAAGAGTATCGGCCTCCGACCCAATCCCAAAATTCAAACATATTAGAAAGGTCAATACCAAAGGCTTCAACTGCTTCACTGTTGGTTGATATCGCGACAAAATGCCTGGCGATATCTTTTTCGCTGATGGCAGGGTCTGCTAAGAACCACTTTCTTGCAGTATTCGCATTGGTAATGGTTTCTTGAGTAGTAAATGTTTTGGATGCAATAATGAAAATAGTAGTTTCCGCATCTAAATCCATTAAGCGGTTTTCTATTTGAGTACCATCCACATTGGAAACAAAGTGGACTCTTAGTCTATCTGCATAGGGCGTTAACGCGCGACAGACCATATTAGGGCCTAAGTCAGAACCACCAATACCTATGTTAACAATATCGGTAATAGGCTTACCCGTGTAACCCTTCCACTCGCCTGATCGCACTTTTCCAGTGAAGACACGCATCTTTTCTAGCTCGTGCAAAATCCCTGGCATTACATCTTTACCATCAACCATTATAGGGCGGCCTGAGCGGTTACGTAGCGCGGTATGTAACACCGCCCTCCCTTCTGTATTGTTTATTTTTTCACCACGAAACATAGCATCGCGAAACTCGCGTACTTTTTGCTTCCGAGCCAAATAGAAGAGATGATCAAGCGTATAATCGGTAATAATATTCTTAGAATAATCTAGCAACATGTTCTCAAAAGACAATGAAAACTGATCAAACCGATCCGGGTTTTCGGAAAATAAATCCATCATTTTAACGCTCTTCATATCATTATGATGAACGAGTAAACGTTGCCAAGCAGGCGTATGAACAAGCGTAGATTTTGCGTTAGAAATGAGTCCTAATGAGCGCATAACATCACCAATTTTAATTGTTTTTTGTAATTCCCAATTGCTACAAAGTAAGAAACTTTGCGATCGTTAGCCTATTTCAGCTAACACTCTATATTACTGAATTACATTCATTATGAGACTTTTGCATGAAAGAATGACGAGAAAAAAATGAGCGTAATTTCCTCTATTTTTGCTAAAAAAGAGGAAATTCAAACCATTTTTTAGTGAGCTTGCCGTTTTATCAAAACGGTCAACTCAATTATTAAGCTTGCTATATTCGTCATTTCTTTCGTGCAAAGGTCTCATTATAATAGTCCTGTGTATTCCCTTACGTTTTGCATAATTGCAAAACTAATACTAGACATTAATTACTACCTCATCCCTGATGATTGTAGGTCGTATCTGTTTTATAGTTTATTATTTTTAATAAATAAACAACTCTCTTTGAGTTTTTCAAATAGGTACTGTTTGTCACCGCAATTTCCCAACAACTAAAAGATACAGTGTTTAAATATTAACAAATAGTATACATCGCTCAATTAATTTTCACTATGAACGGTATCGGCAAAGCACTACCTTTCACAAATAATGCGACCCTTCATCTAGATAGACGTTAACTTCAATGAGGAAAAAAATGGCTCTGTGGACATTGTTTGTATGCTTCGACGTGATACCTTTGCAGGATTTCTAACTCACAAAATCATGAGAGACGGTAAGTTAGAGCGTTACAGTTATTTCACACACGTTCCTTAGTACTTACCTTCTTTTCTATCTCTGATAGTGGCTCATGAGTTAACAAAGATAATTGGTGTTTAATCAATCTCATTATTAGAGTCTGTAGATAGCTGTCAGACGAAAAGCGATTTATTTTTCTTGAATGACTGACTCCCGCTTTCGAGTGCTTCGTCGTTCTCTTCAAAGCTTTAGATATTGGAAAAATACTAGATACATTACTTGTACTTTTTGTCGCACTCATTGCAGATCCTTTGCACACTTACTCACCAGATGGTTTACATTGATATGAAGTTATACTACTTATCATTACTTTATCAAGTAGAATAACAGCTGACATATTCATTACAGGAGTTAAATCATGTCTAAATCAATAGTGAACAAGGATGATAAAAAATGGGGAATGGTCGCTCATTTATCAGCACTAGCAGGGATCATTTTCCCACTAGGTATTGTACTCGGCCCGCTTATTGTTTGGTTACTGAAACGGAATGAGGGTAAGTTTATTGATGATCAAGCCAAGGAAGCATTAAACTTTCAAATTACGGTTGTTATTATCAGTTTTGTACTAGTCGTACTAGCCGCAGCCTTTAAACCTTTCATGATTCTCGCTGCTATTGTAGGCATAGCAGGACTAATTTTTGCAGTGATTGCGGGTCTTAAAGCAAAAGAAGGGGAGAAATATCGTTACCCTTTCTCTTTTCGCTTCATCAAATAGTCTGTGATTCTCAAAATTGATCCGCCTTGAACTCAAACCCACCAAAGCGATAATTACACTTTGGCGGGCTGAATTCAAAGTAGCGTTATTAAACCTTATCCAGTTTACGTAAAGAATTTGGCAACAACCGCATATCGGCAAGGCCTGCAACTAATGCCTTCATAAAGGTAGCCTCATCCTCATATACCATCTGGTAGTACTGGATTTTCATCGTAAGCGCGCTACCAAAAACAATCGCAGCGAAAGTTAGGAATGAGCCTAATGCCAGTGTTGAAGCGCCTGTAACCGCTTGGCCAATCGTACAGCCAATCGCTAGCACTCCACCAACACCCATCAGGAAAGCGCCTATAATATGGTTAAAGAAATCTTTCCAACCCGAGAACCATTCAATACGGAAAGTTCTGGAAAGAGCGGAATAAAGCAATGAGCCTGTTATCACACCCGCTGCTGCCACTAATGCAAAGGTAACATAAGTATTTGAGAAGCCAGACTTAAGCCACATTAAAAAATGTGCTGTTGGTTGTACAAAAGTAAAGGCTTGCGCACCAAGACCATAAGGACGATCATCCATCATCTCAGCTTCTTCGAGGAGGTTTTGCCCCATAGCTCCTGTTGTTACCCACCAGGCAGCGACGATAATCAAACCAATAACTAGCCCAGCTGTCATATGATCCCAGTTGCCACGAAAATCCGTAGACTTTAAAGCCCACAACAGCATCAATGTACCGAGGACTGCCGCTATAACATGACCTGTTGATAATGAATCAGTACCTGTGAAGTGGCTAACAATCGATCCAAGCCCTTGGCTTTCGATACCAGAAACAGATAAATCAATATTAGCAGGCTCCATCCAGCTTAGAAAAACAATATGCCCAAAGTCAGTAAAGACCATAAGGTACGCACCTATTCCAATGGTCAACAATACAAAAATAGATTTAAGGTTACCACCACCAAAACGCAGTAATGACTTATTGCCACAGCCTGATGCTAATGTCATACCAATACCGAACATGATTCCACCAAGTAGGTGTCTCGGCCAGGAAAACATAGGTGAACGATAAGGAGGGTTCGATGTTTCACCGCTTTGCGTGAGTGACATATCTACGAAACCAAAATGTTCTAATAGCATCACGCCCAATATAGCCACACCTAGCGCAAACATCCATGCCCGCATTCGTCCTGTATCGCCCATATTAACAACATCGGAGACAGCCCCCATGGTACAAAAATTGGTTTTATTGGCTACTATGCCTAACAGCACAGCGAGTCCAAACGCCCATAGTAAAATCTGCGTGTAAATCTCCATCAATCATCCTCTGTTAACGGTTTAATTGGGTTTAGTTCGAAAGTCGTGAAGCCTAAATCATTTCTAGCAGCTCTTCTGTTGATCTAGATTAACTTTCTATTTAAGCAGATTACCGCAAGTGTGAGGTTTTGTAAAAGCTCAGCCCAATAAACTAGTTAAGTTTTTAAGATAAGACTGGATTGAATGCGAGGATGTTGTTTATAAAAAAGCTCCAATTGTTCATAAACATCTATTTGATAGTGCTTGAGAACTTCAGGTGCAGTAAAAAAGTACTCACTGATAACTGCAAAGTACTCAGCGGGATTGGTACTTGCATATCGGTTGATGTAAGCATCTTCTATATTGCGATTTAACTCATCAAAGCCATTACTTAAGGACTCCGTCCATTGATCTCTATGCATAGACGGATGTAGTGGAGGCATTCCATTGGCTCTACCATTTAACATATCCAACTTATGACAGAATTCATGAATCACTACATTATGTCCTGGCACTAGATTGAAACTGTCAGAATGCACTTCTTCCCAAGACAGAATGACGGGTCCGTGAGACCAGGACTCACCACTTAATACGCGTTCTTCCTGATGAATTAAACCATTGTGATCAGATATTTCACGCTTAACGATGAAATTAGCAGGATAAACAACAATTTCCACCCAACCATCATAATACTCAAGGTCAAGATTAATAATGGGCAGACAAGCCTGCGCAGCAATAATTAAACGCACCTCCTCTGTTATCTCAAAACCTTGCACGCCTGTAAATGTTTTCTCATAAAGAAACAAAGTGGTTAACTTTCGAAGCATTCTAAGTTCTTGAGTAGTCAGGTTTTGTAATATGGGCAGGCTACGAGCTACTTGATCCCATAAATTTTCAGCAATCGCATATTGCCTAAGAATAAAGGGACGGAATAACTTTTTGATCCAATAGAACATCAATAAAGTATGGGCTTAGTATTAAGGTTCTCAAGCTGTACTAAGGAACGTGCATTGAAATAATCTCAACACTCTAACTTGCTTTATTGCCTCAGCTTGAATGATCTTAAATCGTTGCGTAGAGTGACTATGTGCCTGCTGAAGCTTCTAAGTTTCGCTAAAGCTCAGCTAAGTATTTTGATCATCCAATCTGGAACAATAATTCTTCGCTATAGTTGTCGATGTTATTCCATACACGCTCCTAAGTAATACTCACCCATAGACTTGTTATTGGTACAAACACCTCTTTATTTATATTGAGACCTTTGCGCGAAAGATATGACGGACATAGCAAGCTTAATAATTGAGTTGACCTTTTTGATAAAACGGCAGGCTCACTAAAAAATGGCTTGAATTCCCTCTATTTCTGCTAAAAATTCGGCCAACAGCTCGGCTATTACCCTCTTTTTTAGCAGAAATAGATGAAATTACGCTCATTTATCTCTCGCCATCCTTTCATGCAAAGCTCTCTTATTAGCTGAATAGAGCCTGGAAGGCAATACATAACTAATCTTCTTAGGCAAAAAAATAGGGTTCAGATGAACCCTATTTTTTAACAATATATAGCCAACTTAAGTCAACTAAGGATTGTTTTAGTGTGCTGCTTCTTTTGCTGCATCTACAGCATCACCTGCTGCTTCTTTAGTTGCATCAACCGCGCCAGCCGCAGCTTCTTTACCAGCTTCAACTGCTGCACCCGCTGCATCTTTAGCAGCATCAGTTACATTTCCGCCAGCTTCCATAGTTGCTTTACCAGCATCCATTGCTGCACCGGCTGCATCTCCAGCCGCGCCTTTTGCTGCATCCATGGCATCTTCGCCACAGGCAGTAAGGCCAGCAGCAAGAATAAGAGTTGCAAATAAGGTAGATAATTTCATTTCTTTCTCCACAAAGTATATGAATTCCAATACTGCATTTAGTACTAACACCAGATGCTTATCGAAACACTCAACAAACCAGAATAGTTTCTGATTACTAGCACATAAAACCAAGACCAAGACCAATATTTATTGGCTCAGACTACACGTTACATGCTCGGTTCGTAGTCTATATGAAAAAAAATGAATTACCAGCATGATCTACGCTGCACGCCTATCTAATTCGCTTGAAAATCTTACAGTTACATTGAAAATATACAATATGAGCCTTTGCATGAAAGGATGACGAGAGAAAAACGAGCGTAATTTTCTCTATTATCTGCTAAAAAAGAGTGTAATAGTCAAGCTATTGGCCGAATTTTTAGCAGAAATAGAGGGAATTTAACCTTTTTTAGTGAGCTTGCCGTTTTATCAAAACAGTCAACTCAATTATTAAGCTTGCTAAATCCGCCGTATCCTTCATGCAAAGGCCTCAATATGTTGATAACGACACTAGGAGACTGCCAGAGAACTAAGAAGCTACTGCAAATCCCATGAGCATCATAATCTGAGGTTATTGAAATCGTTAAATAGCTACGGCTATTCGCCTCTTCCAATAATCTCACCTTATGATACTCCTGTGATTTTCGCTACGTTTCCTATTCTAGGACAGCCTCCTAGGTTCTACGTAGCTTCAGCCTCCACGGCCACACCCATGGCAATCAACATACCATTCACTGTCGCCCCTTGTTGCATTTCTATCTCACTGTAGTGTACATCACCGTGGATAACAGATCCCTCAGCAAGAGAAAGACGCCTAAAGGCAAAAAGATTACCTTTCACTTGCCCTGCTACCACAACGTAAGGTGCTCTCACTTCACCTTGAATCATACATCCTTCATGCAAGATCAGCTTTGCATCAGAGTCCATTGATGCAACCACATTGCCAATAACCCTCCCTCTAATATGCAACTCTTTAGAGAAAGATAAATCCCCCAAAAATTCAACATCTTGCATAAGGTCTGACACATGCAAACTTAAATCTTGATCGTTATTTTTTTTCATACTCTCATATCGCTCAACTTAATAATTACAGACTTCGCATTAATCGCTGAAAACAGAACATTACCAGGAGGCTGAAGAATAAGGAGAATTAAGTCACTTACTTTCAGAACTTATCACATAATGCAAAGATGATTAAAAGGAATCAATTTAATTGTGATTACGGGACATCTCTAGCTCTTTCTCTAAAGCTAAAATAGTGTCATCCCTTAATTGCAAATCATCCATCAACACCTGTATTTTTTCTAATAACGTATTTTTTGACCCAGCAGGCTCTGGAGTATTTGACTTACTCATTTTTTGTAACTGCTCGTTACTTAACTTAAGCTCTCTGCGCAACTGTGCATTATCATCAAAACATTTATCAAGACGATTCTTAATAGAAAATGCATCTTCATTTTCATCGATAGACTGAATGGCTTGTACCTCTACAGCTTGAGACCTGTTTCGCAAATGGTTAAACCACCAACCCACTCCAACTCCTGCCAAAGCCGCGAGTATTAAGTACAAAGCCATTTGTAATACTAAATACATCATGAAAAAACCCTTTATTACCTTTTATAGGTACGAAAATACACGAAACGTCTTATGATTTGAAAGACATTTCAGCTAGTAGCCCCTTTGTAACTGACAAAATAACCTCATACCAGACTACTCATCCTTTATAACCATCTGACGAAACACTAAAAAACAATTACTTGCCCCGACAATGTCTCCTAATGTATTGCAAAAAGGCTGGAAATACCACTCATACCCCCCATTTAGACAGCTTGTCTGCTATTATGTATCATCTACAGAGTGATAATAATTAATGAGACCTTTGCATGAAAGGATGGCGAGAGAAAAATGAGCGTAATTTTTCAGATTTTGTCTAAAAAAGAAGATAATAGCCGAGCTATTGGCTGAGTTTTTAGACAAAATATGGGAAATTCAAGCCTTTTTAATCCGTCATATCTTTCGTGCAAAGGTCTCTATTAATAACAACACCACTTACTCAAGCTTGATAACTAAACTGCTATGCAAAAAACTATTAACGAAAGCGATCTGTTGAATGCCAGTATTGACTTGATCCTTCCTCAGGAAACACGTTTACGATTTTCTGGCGATTACGAGTCCATTACTGCATGGCGATTACTTTCTCGTTACATCTCTCGCTACCCTCATGATCTAAGAGTTCATGCACAAAGAATTCTACTGGCTGTGGAAGATAAACTTACGGATTATTTACCCGGTGCATTGCAAGACTTAATGATAGCTCTTTCAGGTAAAGGAAAACCCTTTTTCACTGATTTATTGGAACAGGCTAAGCCTGATTTGTCAGAAGAAAATTACCAACACTTATTAGAACAGTTTGATAAGAACGATCACCAAAATCAATGTTGGAAAAAAGGCTCAATACTGGCAAATGGAGTTTGTAATGGCCAAACCATGATCACTTTTGATAGCGCGGAAGAAGAGTCAGGCTTCGCTAGCACACTCGAAGAAGCCCGTGCTTACATAGAATATGGTCAAATTGAAGAAGCGCGTGAATTGCTCGAGAATGATCTATTAACTAACCCATACTCAAACGACATAGAGGAAGAACTACTGTACTTATATCAATCGTTACAAAATCGCAATCACTTGGACATAATGACTAATAAACTACAAGAACTAGGCACTGAGCTTACGCCAGAATGGAAGCAATGCCTAAAAAACGCGAATTCTTGGTAAAATAATAAAATGGGCATTCAAAATAACCAACAACCTCTCAATGTGTATCTTTCAAATATAAGTCCGCATAGCCAAGCTATACTTGAGTTTTTTATTGGCAGCACCGGCGGAAAATCGTTCAGCCTGGTATCCACTCCTGCTGATGCAGAAGTTTATATTACAGACTTCGACTTTCCTGGCTCTAAAGATCATTGGGAAGCAGAACATGCTATTTCTGCAAAGCCTTGTATCGTTTTATCAATGGAGAACCCGAATAACCCTCATGTACAGTGGGTAGCCAAACCTATTACTGCTCAAGCACTTATTGCAGCGGCTAAAACAATATCTAATATAATGCACAGTGGGGTTGATATAACTACTTCTGTAGAAAAGCCGACCAAAGAAGCAACTACTTTACCCCCTCCTCCACTGCCTAGATCAACACTAGCGACATCACCCTTTAGTCAAAAAAGCGTCATCGACCCCCCTTTGGTGAAGTCTAAGGTAGGCGTTCTCCCCCGTAAACCGACACAAACTCCCTCAATAGCGAAAAGCATAGCTACTGAAGATCTTGACGACGGTGATACATCTGTCGTAGTCAGAACACCTAAATCAACTACAACTACGACTTCCAAAACAAAGGTTGCTATTCCATCGTCGAATAAGACCAATCAGGATATAAAGAGCAAGGGTCAAGTTAATAAAACAACTCAAGCTCTAAAAGAAGAACCCGAAAAGGCCTCAAAAGAGGTTTCTATTGCTAGAGCTGAGAAAGCTAAAAAACGATGGGAGCTACTGTGTGGCACAAAAGAAAATATTGCTGCTTTGGCTCTCAAAAAAGATGAATCGCTTGTCTATAACAGTGAGCATTACTTCCAAGGTACACTTATAGCTGCTTTACGTTTGGCAAAACAAACGGGACAAGTTGTACAGATAAAATATGCACCCCATCAATTCTATATTTGCCACCATGAGTATCTTGTTTTTAGTCCATTAGCACCTCAGTCTGATGAGTATGCACAGCTTTGCCATACCTTGGTAAAACCTGGACAAGTTAACTTACATATACTCACGGGTACCGAATCAGAAGAAATACGCAAAAGGATTCACTCGGAAGACGCGCAGTTCACCTACAACTTAGAATCCTTTGTGTGGACAAGTTGTTTACTAACCTCTAAAGGTCGCGTACCTACCTCACTTGATTGTGACGACCAGTTCTTACTTAAATACTGGCCTAATTTCACCCGTATTGAAAACTTTCCTTTCGCTATGAAAGTAGCCGCTACTTGGCAAAAGAAGCCTTACAAACTCAATGAAATCGCAAGAGAAATGGATGTCCCTCTAAGATATGTCATCGCCCTATACAATGCATGTGTCGGGCTTTCTCTCTTTGAAACTGATAGTTCAAAAGTCCAGCAAAAAACCACCTACGAACCAAAGAAAAAGAGTGGTTTAATTGCAAGACTCTTTGGTCGCCTTATAAAAAGTGAGCCCACCAGCTAATGAGTCATACTAACCGAAAAATAATTTTTACTGGCCCTGTAGGATCAGGCAAAACCACTGCCATCAATTCGATCAGTGATATTGAGATGGTTTCGACAAACCAGGAAGCGTCTGATATGACGCAAACAAGGAAAAAGAATACCACCGTTGCTATGGATTACGGTGTTATTAAATTAGGTAATGATGAAAAAGTTCATCTATACGGCACCCCAGGCCAGGAACGCTTTGACTTTATGTGGAGCATCTTAACCAAAGGTGGTATTGGTCTCGTATTACTTTTAGACAATACCCGTAAAGACCCTTTCCACGACATGAAGTTTTACACCCATTCTTTTAAAGATTTTATAAATGAGAATCAAATGGTTATAGGTATCACTCAAACAGATAGACAAAAAACGCCCTCTATTACTCAATACCGAGATTGGTTAACCGAACTCGGGTTTGAGGCTCCTATATTTGAAGTAGATGCTCGCTCTCGTGATGACATCTCACTTTTATTACAAGGACTTCTCTTATCACTAGACCCAGGAGTTGTACAATGAGTGAATACATCTTACAAGATGACCTCTATCTAGGCGTGACTCCAGCAGGTAGTTATTACGCAGTTCAAGACAATACTGAGGAGGTTGGGCGCACCTTTTTAAGACGTTTACTACAAAACCCGCAAAGCATTCAATTGAACTCAGAAATAGCAAGTAACTATAGCGGGCTAGAGGGCAATAGTGCACTCGAGTTTATCCATTGGATGCAAAATGCGGGTATGGTTTATGGAACAGAAACCCCCGAAGAAGCACCTCAAGAAAAACTCGAAAAGATTCTTCCAAGCCTCCTTCAACCCATCGCAGATAGCGAAAAGGTTGTCATTGCAGAATCTCAAGGATTCTACCTTGGTGCCTCAGGGTTTGCTCATGAAGCCTCAGAAGAATTAGCAGCAATGAGTACAGAGCTTATTAAAACTTATGATCGTCACAAGCTATTACTTAACGGAAATCTTCGCCTTAAACAACGAGGCTGGGGAATCATTGATGGCACAGGCAGTTCCGAAATTGGCTTCTGGCCTTTATTTATTGGTGATGAAATTTTCACTCTAATTGCTGAAGGTATGCCACAATTCAATCAGACCGCATTCAGACAGTTAATTTGGGCACTTTCCATTCGTTATGACAACCGAGTGTTTAATTAAAGCCATGCAGCACCCATCAACCTAAAAATAATAAAAACAACAACTAACTTTATTTATCAAAGGTAAACTTTGATTAAGATACCTTTAAATGTGTAGGAGAATTTTATGTTATCAGAAATGTTAAACTCAATCTTAAGCGACCTGAACGGGTCTAGTACCGAAATCGAAGCATCAGCTGTTATATCAACAGATGGGCTCATTATGGCCTCTATGCTCCCTGCGGGAATGGATGAGGACCGAGTCGCAGCGATGAGCGCAGCTCTATTATCATTGGGCGACAGGACAGCAGAAGAACTTGAACGTGGATCTCTAGAGCAAGTGCTTATCAAAGGAGACAACGGGTATATTTTAATGACCCATGCGAGTAATGAGTCAGTCCTTACTGTGCTTGCTAAGCCAAAAGCGCGACTTGGTCTGATCTTTCTTGATGTTAAACGAGCCGCTGCTAATATCACTAAGCTACTGTAACTTAGACAAATAACATCAGGGTAACTCATGTCTGCAATCCTACATCCGCCTATAACAAGCTTATCTCCAGTGATCAAAAAAGTATTCTTGGCATTACTGTTAATGCTGGTTATCGTATCTACTAGTTTTGCTAATAGAACTTATGGTCCTGTTAAAGCAAACGACTACCTAAGCAAAATTGTTAAGAAGAATTATCCTCATAGCACATTAACAAAGCATCAAATCATGGTCGCTATTTTACGTAGCAACCCTGAAGCGTTTAGAGGTGGAAATATTCATTTCCTAAAACAAGCTGTTACTTTAAACCTACCTAATGAAGCGACTATTGCTAGCATTACACCTACTGAAGCATCTTCTATTATCGCCAAACACCTTGTTTTTTTCAAAAAAGGAAAAACAGGTAGCTTTACACATGAGCCTCTAGTCTCAATTAATAATAAAACTACAACCCAAGCAGACTTAGATAAAAAAAGTAGTGATACAAACACAGTTCAAGTTCAAACAACTCAAACTAAAAATACTTCATCCTCAACTATTCCAACAAAAATTAAAATTGAAGTACGCAAACAAAAGCAAACACAAGTCAATGAACTCAAACATGTAAAATCACTAGAAGAAATTAGTATTCAACAAAATAAAACACTTAACACGCTTGATGAGCAAATACGTGTCCTAGAGGAAGTGCTTGAAAAAGATAATGCTAAAGAAGTTGAAAGGAAAGAAAGCAAGGAAAGCTCAACACCTTCTACAACCCCAACTGAAGAAACTCAAACCACCAATGCGATACCAACCGATCAAAGACAAACTACTGACAAGGCCTCAACACCCCTTGCCAATACAACAGAAGAACCTGTTATAGAACAAAAAGGTACCCAGGAAGATGAAGAAGATACAGCAAAAAATGCGATTTCTTCATTAGAATCCGCGCTATCACAATCCTCTGTCACACCTGAAGAATCAAACAAAAAGACAAAGCAAACAACATCCTCCAAACCTAATCAAGAAGAGCCTCCTGTACAACAGGCAATCGAAACACCGAAAGAAAATACTAAAACCGAGTCTTCTATCGTTAAGTTGATCAAGGGGCAAAGTAAACCCAAGATCATTGCTTTAGTTTCTGCTTTTGTCATTGGCTTATTTACTCTTGGCTATCTGTTATTTGGTCGTAATCCACAGCAGGCTAATGATCCCCAGCAGATCAGCACAGATAAAACATTCGAACTCACTGATACAAATAGTTCGTCTACTAACACCAACGTAACATTAGATACTCCCCACGAAGCTGAGCTATTAAACCCTGTTATTAAAAAGCAGTCATCTAGCCCTGATTCTGATGATTCTCCTATTTCATCAGAACAAAGAGAGAAAGAGGCAGAAATGAAAATCAATATGGCTCGTGCTTATATGGACATGGGTTTTATAGACTCGGCTAAAGAATCACTTGAGGAAGTTCTAAAAGAAGGTACTGAAGAACAAAAAGATACGGTTAAACAAATGCTAAGCATGCTGTAAAGCACTTTTTATGTGTATACTGTTCAAGGAGGCTGCCCGAGAACTAAGAAGCTACTGCAAATCCCATGATCATCATAATCCTGTGATTTTCGCTACGCTTATATTTCTCGGACAGCCTCCTAGGTAATTGAACTCAAGAGCCTCTATTAATTCATGGTTCGTTTTGTTGAGGCTAGAATTAATAGAGATACCCTAAGGAAGCTCTGATCAAGTCATTATTCGTTTTTCTGAGGCTAGAATCTGCCAGCTTTTCGCTATAAAAGTGACCAATAGCTACGGCTATTGCTAACTTTTCTAACAAAAACCTGACAAATTCTATCTCACAGAAATTCCGATCAGAGTTAATCAGAGCTTCCCTAAAGTATATTCCCCAGTACTTTTGTCCAACGATGTGGCTTTGAAATATGTCTAAATATTCAATATCTAATAAACAGCTTTTGCTCCCGATAGCATTACTCTCCACCGTAATCATTGCGCTATTAGGTATCTCTGTTTTTGTTGTAGCACCTAACATTCAGCATAGTCTTGCTAAAGAAATTAAAGACGAACTCTCCAAGCACTCCATTCCCGCCAACATTACCTTATCAGGTCGAGATGTTGTTTTAAGTGGAACCGTTAAGAACCTTGAAACCAAGAAGAAGGCTACTTTAATAGCTGAAAAGGTATGTGGTATACGCTATGTCGACAACCAACTACTTACAGAGAAAACTGAGAACCTAGCCTTATTATCTAGTAACAATAGTGATGAAACGATAGCAAAAGGAAAGCTTCATAAAAAAGAAACATCCACGAATACTAACCTGTCAGAAGCGACACTGAACAAAACCAATAATGAAGAAGAAAAAAAGGTGCCTCAGTTAGCTAAAACACCCATACAGAAAAAGGCTGAAATACCTGAACCAAAAACTGAAGACAACGCGACAATACCGTCAACAAAAACCTCTGACCTGAAAATCGCTTCAAATAAACAACTTAGTAGCACCCCATCTCATTCAAAAGAGACAGCAAAGCCTTCCACCACTATCGAACCAACCACAGACAAGAAAACCACCAAAGAAAAGCACCCATCCCAAAAGCATAACAGCTCTGGAAAAACACTAAACTATGAAACAATGCTGGCAGCGATGAATGCTTATAACCAGCAAAAAGGAAGAAACCCAAAAGCTAATAAAACAGCCAAAGGTAAGAAAATTCACACCTTGCAGCTTCAATTCAAAAAGAACACAGATAGTGTTCTGACTGGATCACATAATGAGCTTGATAAATGGGTCAAACACCTCAAGAACAATAATTCACACATTAAAATAATCGTAGCTGCTGATAATACTAAGCTAGCTGAAAATCGTGCCCAAGCCATTAAGAAGTATTTAAGCTCACAGGGCATTGAAGCTCTGAGAATTAAAACATCAGGTGAAAGTGGAAAAGAGTCTATCCGCTTGATTGAAAACTAAAACGTTAGTTTCTCGAATACTAATCACCAAATTATTTATACCTGAATCCGTGCCTTCAATGAGAATATCGTAGCGTAAGATATTTATTTTTAACCTAGAATCTTCAGTTAGACGGCTTATAGAGTAATTCTCACAGGCTGAGTGGCGCAGTGAAAAAAGGAGTTAATGGTTGATCCTTAATGAGTTTTTTCACATAGCCAATCAGTCTGTGAGGGTTGCTCTATAAGCTGTAGCGCCCTCACTCTAAGAGTGAAGATTAATACCACCATTTACTTACATCCTATCAGATACTTAGCAAAGACTTGGAGCGGTTAACTGAGGATTCTAGGTTTAACGGGATTTTAAAAAATATTAGCTTGTACCCTGTGCCGTAGTGAAGTAACGGGTTCAGGTTATATTCGGAATTCAACTTTTCCCACCACCTTTACAGTCAGGTGAATCGGGCACAACACCCTGCTTTTTATTAAACTCTTCGGGTGTCATCGTGTGCAAGGTTAACGCATGAATTGCCCCATCTAATTCATCTTTTAATATCTCATTCACCATACGATGACGAGCGATTAACATCTTGCCCTCAAAGTCATCACTGACAATAGTGACCTTAAAATGAGATTCGGTTGCAGGTCCGCTATGCATATGGCTCTCGTTCTCAATATTTAATACGGAAGTGCTTATCTTTGCTTTTAATTTACTGTCTATAACAGATTGCATACTCATTATCGTACCTTGCCTCGTTTCTTTTGTAATATGATGTCAGACTAAACAAGTTCTGATTGGCTTATTGTCGATCACTCACCATCAGACTTGTGGCTACTTACATCAAACATTCGGATACTTACTATAATGGAAGATAATTCCACTTTTAACAAATTACGCGACTATATCAATGGACATATCATTGGTCAGGATAGATTAGTCAACCGACTCATGATTGCATTGCTAGCGGATGGACATCTTTTAGTTGAAGGTGCACCTGGACTCGCGAAAACACGAGCCATTCGTATATTGAGCCAAGGCTTGCAAGGTGATTTTCAACGGGTGCAATTCACCCCTGATTTGTTACCTGCCGATATTACAGGGACAGAAGTATTCAACTCACAAGACAGTAGCTTCAGCTTCCAACACGGCCCGCTATTTCACAACCTGATTCTTGCAGACGAGATTAATAGAGCGCCCGCCAAAGTACAATCAGCATTACTAGAGGCTATGGCAGAACACCAAGTGAGCGTAGCAGGTACAACTCACTCATTGCCAGAACCCTTCCTTGTCATGGCGACTCAAAACCCAATAGAACAAGAAGGCACCTATCATCTGCCCGAAGCTCAGCTTGATCGCTTCCTAATGCATGTCACCGTTGATTACCCCAGCCTAAGTGATGAAAAAAACATACTCCATCTAGGCCGACGCGAGGCGATGCATCAGTTAGTAGTGGGTGAGAAAAAACAGAAATATGTACTCAGTCAAAAACACCTCAAAAAAGCTAAGAAAGCTGTTTTAAGCATCCATATGGCAGCTAATATTGAACAATATTTACTACAATTAGTCATGTCGACCAGGAAACCCGAAAACTACTCTAAGTCTTTGGGCAAGACTATCCTATATGGTGCTAGCCCACGCGCCACATTAGCCTTGGATCGATGTGCGCGTGCTCACGCTTGGCTTGCAGGAAAAGACTATGTAGGCCCCGAAGACGTGCAAAATGTAGTACACGATGTGATGCGGCACAGACTGATCCTAAGCTTTGAAGCCGAAGCTGAAGGACGCACCGTCGACTCGGTTATAGATGAATTACTAACTCATGTCGCTGTTCCCTAAACTATTCATTATTGATCGAAAATATATAAATGAGTGAAACCAAAGAAGCACTGGATGAAATCACCTACTGCTCGCTATCTTTCTTATTAAAGCAGAGCGCTCAAGCTCGCCTGCTTAAAAGAGGCAGTAAAAACATTCATGCTCATCAATCGGGTCAGCACTTATCCCTTTATAAAGGGCGAGGTATGGACTTTACTGAATCTCGTTTATACCAATCAGGCGACGATGTACGTTTGTTAGACTGGCGAGTGACTGCACGAACAGGAAAACCTCATACTAAAGTCTTCTCAGAAGAGCGCGAACAACCTGTGATGTTAATCATCGACATGCGCCCAGCTATGTTTTTTGGAACTCAGGGCTGTTATAAATCCGTCATGGCTGCAAAAGTAGCTAGTCTGCTAGCATGGAAAAGCCTACAAGACGGCGACAAAGTGGGTGGCATTATTATACCGTCATGCGAACAGGCAAAGATCCATAAGCCTAGCCGAAGCCAGTCAGCTGTATCACGCTTTATCAACACTATAGCTCACGCCTCCGAGCCTTGCAGCACCACACAAAAACGTCCATTAGTGAAGACCCTCAAACAGCTACACCCCCTTATTGAAACAGGCACTCAAATCATTATGCTGAGTGATTTTAGAGGTCTCGATAATAAGGCAGTACAACAACTCACCGCTCTTGCCAGCAAATCATCACTCCACTTAATTCATATTAGCGATCCATTTGAAATTAAAATAGCTAGTGATAACAATCCTGACAGTCTGAACAATGGAGAAGATAAAGAAAAACCACCCTCTCTCGCTAACCTACAGGTCAGTAACGGAAGTCAAACATTATCACTTAACAAAGAAGCCCTCTCAAACTATCGACAAGTGTGGCAAAACCGAATAGACACGCTCACTGATTTATCGCACCACGATAATATCCACTTACTCAACCTATCTACCACTGACACCCCCTCTTCTCTCTTGTTAACCCTTTCACGAGGCATACAGTGAACGGCACCGACTTACCCATTCGAGATATTCACCTACCTGATAGCAGCTTATGGTGGCCATTAGCACCTGGCTGGTGGCTCTTGATATTACTAACCCTCTTTATTACAGGGCTTATCTATCAGAAAAGAAAACGAAACGCTTTACATCCACTCGCTAAAAATACCAAGAAAACACTTTCGGAAGCTCACGCGCTACTCACTAGCATTGCGACTAAACATGGGAGTAGTAAAAAAGAAAACAGTGGACAACAAACCATAAAAGCCCTATCAGTTCTTTTACGACGCACCGCCATCAGCTTATACGGAGATGAAAGTGTAGCGGGGCTAGCGGGTGAAAAATGGCTTGAATTTCTTGATGACAAGGGCAATACCAAAAACTTCTCTCAGGGTATGGGACACCTATTCCTTGACCTCCCCTATCGTCCCAAGCAACCCGTTAACCCCTCAAACTCCACCGAAGAACATAACAACAAAGAGTTAGATAGCCTACTACTAATAACTCAACAATGGCTCAATGCTCAAGCACACACTGGCAACACAAAGGGTAATAAGGAGGAAAGCCATCATGTTTGAATTTCAGTGGCCCTGGCTTTTTATTTTATTATTCTTACCGTTACTGCCTCTACTATTACCTCAATCATTTAGAAGAAAGGTAACTCCTGTAGAAAGAACGCTAACATGCAAGACGCAAGCATCACTAAAAGTGCCCTTTTTAGAAGAGTTTATCGACCCCAAACAACTTCAACAAAAGCCTTCTACTTCACTATTGAGAAAAATATTACTCATTTCCGCATGGTGCTTATTCATTAGCGCTTTAGCCAAACCCGTATGGATTGATGGTGTTGCCAACTTACCTGTCAGTAGCCGTAATATTATTGTAGCGGTAGACCTATCAGGTAGTATGTCCGAACGTGACTTTTTACTAAGTGGTAGTAAAATAAGCCGTCTAGCTGCCATCAAAAAAGTAGCCCGTGATTTTATCAGCAAGCGGGGAGGAGACCGTGTTGGTCTTATTCTGTTCGCAGATCACGCTTACTTACAAGCCCCATTGACTCGCGACTTAACCACTGTAATGACATTGCTTGATGAAGCCGAGCAGGGACTCGCAGGTGATCGAACAGCATTAGGCAATGCTATCGCTCTTGCCGTAAAAAAAGTACAAGAAAAACCAAAGCAGGAACATGTATTAGTACTAATGACCGATGGCACTGCAACCGTAGGTATGGACGTTAATGAAGCTATTGAATTCGCAAAAAAAGTAAAACTAAAGATTTATACCATTGGGATTGGCTCGAACACTACTACAAAATCAACACTAGCAGGCAGAAACAAAGCCATCAGCACTTCCCCTGATGACGCAACTTTAAAACAAATAGCTCAACAAACAGAAGGATTTTATTTCAAAGCAAACAACATGCAACAGCTTCAATCCATCTATGAAAAGATAGATAAATTAGAACCGGTTATCGACCTTTCACAAGCTTGGCACCCTACCAAAGACATATTCTACTTACCACTCTCTTTAGCTTTGGCATTGGTCAGTTTGCTCTTCCTGAGCAACTTGCTTCACTTATATTCAATACGCTTCAAAGAAGGGCAAAGTCATGTTTAAGGAATATTTTCTTTATCCTCTTTGGTTATGGCTGATTCCTTTCGCTTTATTAGGCTTCTATGGGTTGTATCGTTATCAACAGCAACAAAATCATTGGGATAATTTTATTGATAAAGCGCTACGACCTTTTGTCATTTCAAAAGCAGACAATAATAAAACCCAACATGCTTTTATCATCTATGCGATAGCATCAACTCTAGCTATTTTGGCACTCTCAGGACCAAGCCTGCATAAAGAAGAAATCCCACTCTATGAATCCAACCAGGGACTGGTTGTTGTCCTAGATTTATCAAAATCCATGTTAGCGGAGGATGTAAAGCCTAATCGCCTAAAACTCGCAAAACTAGCGCTGATTGAGTTACTCACCCCACAAAAAGATGCACTCAAATACGATGGATATGTAGGCTTAGTCGTCTTTGCCGCCGATGCTTTCGCAGTGACTCCACTCACCAATGATGCTGAAACCATCATGGCTCAGCTTACCCACATGTCACCCGATACTATGCCCGCACAAGGAAGCCGATTAGATAAAGCTATTAATCTAGCCAATGGCTTATTAACTAACTCAGGGTACGCAAAAGGAAATATTTTACTGGTTACAGATGGCTTCAGTGATCTTGATAAAACAATACAAGCCACCCGCTCTTCAACAAAAAACGGTTTTAAAGTCTCTGTATTAGCCGTAGGAACTCCGCTAGGTGCGCCGATACCGCTAAATACTTCCTACAAAACGTCACAAAATACAAAAAAAGCTAATTTTTTATCCGACAAACAAGGTAAAAGGATTATCGCAAAACTGGATGGAAAATCCCTGCAATCAATTGCCGATACAGGCAAAGGATACTATCTAGAGTTATACAAAAACCCAAACGCAATAGCTACCTTACTAAAGCACTATCAACCTACCGCAACATTCAAAACCCATGATAGCGATGAAAAAAATACGCTTGAATATAAAGTTAATGCGGGTATCTGGTTGCTTTTCCCACTATTGGTTTTACTAATCTATTCATATGCTCGTGGTTTTATAATGATAGCGTTTATCATCCTTTTATTACCTGTAGAACCAGTTTATGCATTTGACTGGAGCAATTTATGGCTTAATCAACAGCAACAGGCAAAGCGGTTACTTGATAAGGCATCGGTAGACACTCAACCTGTTAACAACACCACTGAAAACGCTGTTAAGGCACAACAGCTGTTTACAGATACTCAATGGAAAGCCAGTGCCGCTTACCGGGCCAAAGACTATGCATTAGCCGCACAATTATACTCAGAGGAAAACACTGCAACCGCTTGGTATAACAAAGGTAATGCTTTACTTAATATGCAAGAAATAGAAAACGCCATCGAAGCTTATAAGACTGCTCTTAGCATGCAACCTCAGCATGTTGATGCAAACTATAACCTGCAATTAGCTATAAAACAGCAAGAAGAAATGACTAACGCAATGCCAGACAATAAAGCCCTATTGCAACCTACTGACTCCAATGATTCAAGCAACGCTCAAAATACAGCTGATGTGGAAATTGAACAAGCTAAAGCACCTTTTACCGCTCAAAATGAACAAATAAACGAGCAACAAAAAGAACAGCAAGCTTATGAAAAACAGTGGCTAAAAAGCATACCTGATGACCCCTCTATGCTATGGCGTAAAAAGTTTAAGTTTCAGTATAAAAAGCGTAACCAACAATCAGAGATACAACCATGGTAGTTTTTTCCAGAACGATCTTCTCTATTGTACTGATATTTCTATTGGTTATCACGACGCTGCAACCTGTATTAGCCACACCAGCAACTGTACACATTAGTCCTAGCAGCGCCATTAAAGACCAGACGGTAACACTAACAATTTCTGTCGATCCGAAAAACCAGCAACACCCCAATCTTTCTGTATTAGAAAATAATTTTCAGATATTAAAAACCAGTACCTCAAGTAGCTTACGTCATGAAAAAAGCAAAACACTGATAAGAAAAAACTGGCTGGTACTATTGTTGCCTCTAAAGAAAGGGAAGTTAGTCATTCCTTCAATTAAAATTGGTAACGAACGAACTCCTTCAACCAGTCTACTTGTTACTAATAAAATGCCTAAAGCTGAAATAAAATATTCAGCGCCTAACCAAAGTCCCAAGGATATATTTGTAGAAGTAGAAACTGACTTACAAGAAGTGTATGTGCAAGGTCAACTTATTCTTACTCAAAAAATATACCACTCTATTCCTCTTAAAAGTGCAAATCTAAGCCCCCCCAAAACTAAAAATAATGCAGCTGAAATTATCCCGTTAGCCAAAGACAAACCTTACTATTGGAAGATACAAGGTAAGCGTTATCACGTTATTGAGCGCAGTTATGCATTATTCCCTAAGCGTAGTGGTGCATTACATATCGAGGAAGCTGAATTTAGCGGACAAACCAAAGCTCGGTCAGCAAGCTTGTTAAGCATGCTAGAGGGGGTTGATAAGGTTAAAGAAGGATCAACTTCACAGAAAAAAGTTACTGACCGTACTTCCGCCATTAGCCTTACTGTAAAACCACAAGCTGATTCATTTACAGATAGCCATTGGCTACCTGCCAAGAATATAACCCTCTATGGAAATTGGTCTCAGCCGCCCAGCCAAGTAGAAAGGGGAGAACCCGTTACTTTACAACTAGGCATTATTGCGGATGGTTTACGCGCTGAACAACTGCCTGATCTTCAACTAGCCATACCTGAAGGAAATAAAAGCTATAAAGAACCACCTGAACTTCATAACAATATTACACTAACGGGCATAACTGGCACTTGGAGCCAGAAAATAACCATTATTCCCTCGACAGCAGGATCTTTGGTTATTCCCGAACTACAGTTAGCTTGGTGGAATGTACTTACAGAACAAAAAGAAACTACTATATTTAATCAACAAGTATTAGGGGTTAAAACTAACGCAAAGAAAGAAGAAGCAACA
The DNA here is from genome assembly GCA_026991755.1 of Thiotrichaceae bacterium. GTDB lineage: Bacteria > Pseudomonadota > Gammaproteobacteria > Thiotrichales > Thiotrichaceae > HyVt-477. The sequence goes on from JALXAX010000128.1 coordinate 36,720, forward strand.
GCCTCTTTGAGCACCTCTCCTAGTCCAGATGAGTCAAAACCAAAAGTGGCAGCCCTGACTAACCCTACAGAAAATACTAGTAAACAGGATACTTCAGCTCCCCCTATTCCAGAACCAACTACCGTAATCTTTGATAAAGAGAAACTTTGGATACCCTTGCTATTGCTATTATCTGGCTACTTCATCTATAAAATTCAGGAGCGATCCTCTTTAATAAAAAAGAAAAGAAGCACTCCCACTAAAAAAGAATCAGACAAAACCCCTGAGCATAAAAATGACAAACTCATTCTTGATGCATTAAAACTAGCATGCCTCGAAAACAACCCACAAAAAGCACAGATGCTACTCTCCCAATGGGCTTCACTAGCCGACATTACGCCACCTACATTGGACGGCATATCCGAAGCTAGGAATGCTTTTTTACAACCAGAAATAGAACAGCTAAGCCGTACTCTTTATAGTAAAACTAAAAACCAAACATCCTCAAAATGGAACGGAAGTAATTTATGGAAAGCAATCCAAAAATATCCGTATTCTAATGACGCTAAAATACCAAAACAACGAGTTCACCTACAAAAGCTGTATCCCATTGAAATGAATACTCATCATACTTGAATACATTATCACCACCTCTAGTCAGCCTTGTAAGAGTCATTAGCGTTACTTATGAGACAGCAATAAAAGAAACATCGCTCAACACAGGCTATGCGAGTACTCAACTCTTAAATATCACTCTACAAGCATGTTCCTAGAAAACGCAGTTGAATCACAAAAGTCCACGCAAGCTATTGGTGCACCATGCATACCAATAGCTTACGTGTCTTTTTCGAGCCCAACCGTGCTTTCTATGATGATTAAGGTTTGCCATCTCAACATAAGCAGTTAGAATACGCGCTCTATGCTCTTGTAGCTCAGATGGATAGAGCATCCGCCTCCTAAGCGGAGGGTCACAGGTTCGACTCCTGTCAAGAGCGCATAATTTCACTTCAATTACTTTTTTCTTGAGGAATCTGATTAACTCTGATCGGAATTTCTGTGAGATAGAATTTGTCAGGTTTTTGATAGAAAAGTTAGCAATAGCCATAGCTATTGGTCACTTTTATAGCGAAAAGCTGGCAGATTCTAGCCTCAGAAAAACGAATCATGAGTTGATCAGAGGTTCCTTAACTGTCCATATATGTTGTTAATTCATAAAGGGCGATAGCCGCTGCTGTCATCACATTCATAGATGTATTCTCACCAAACATAGGAATATGAATGGTATGGTCAGATACATCTAGTAATGTTTGCTCTATACCATCTTTTTCTGAGCCTAATATTAAACACATCTTCTTATCTAATTTTCCACCCTCTACCTGCTTACTCACAAACTCTCGTATAGCCAAACTTTGAGAAGTTACCTCCAGACTTACGATTAAATAGCCTTCTGCCTTAAGGCTCAGCACAAGATCAATGGCAGATTCTATATAACTATAATCAACTTTCTTTTGTGTGGAACGAGCTGCCTTTCTAATCTTTAAATGAGAGGCTGATGCTGATTTAGCTGGGAGGTATATTTTCTCTATACCAAAAGCTTCCGCCACTCTAAACAGACTTCCAATATTACTGGCTAGTTCAATACGGTTAGCAACTATATGGACTGGGAATTGCTTTTGTGGAAAGTGAATGTCATTGTGTTTTAATTGGATATTGGGCTTATTCATTATTCTCATCTTTAGTAAGGTCAACACAGTTTAGCAGGTGAAAAAACTGCCCATGAATCTGCACTTAGTCTTAAACTATCTCCGTTCATCACTTACATACGCTACTCTCTACTTATGAAACTTTGCATGAAAAACATACTAGTCCTTATTTTAACGTTCACCCTCACTGCTTGTGGTGGAGGTTTTAGCACACCGGACACTCCTAACCCCGATAACAACAATGGAGGTGGTAACAGTGGAGACACTATTCAACTATTCTTCTCCAAACCCGACCCTTCAGGCAATACTCCGTTTATTAATGGGCCAGAAGAAAACTTGGTTACCGCTATAGATAATGCACAAACTAGTATTGATATCGCCATCTATGAGCTGAGCCTAGAGAACATTACCCTTAGCTTGATAAGAGCACATCAACGCGGTGTTATAGTACGTGTACTAACTGATTCTGATCACCTGGATTGGGCGCGATTTATTCAGTTAGCCAATGCAGGGATTCCCGTTAGGGGAGATGGGCGCAGCTCATTAATGCATAATAAATTCACCGTTATTGATAATACTGAAGTGTGGACAGGCTCAATGAATCTAACCTATACAGGTGCTTTTCAAAATCGAGAGAACCTAATACGCCTCAGTAGCCCACAAGCTGCAACTAACTATAGCGAAGAGTTTTCGCAATTGTGGGCGGGCATTCATAACCAATCTAATAGTGCTAATAATTTCTTTTCAATAAACAACTCAGCAGTTGATATTCACTTTTCACCCGATGATAACTTTCGTAGTTCGCGACTGTTACCATTATTACAAAACGCAACTCAGTCTGTTCACTTAATGGCTTTTTCTTTCACCAGCCAAGATATAGCAGATGCGTTAGTAGTATTACATCAACGTGGCTTGAATGTAGAAATCATCGTTGATAGTGGTCAGGCAGGACAAGCTAGCTCACAGTATGATGACCTTTTAGTACTAAACTTAAATATCAGGAGAGATGGGCAATCCCATAAGTTACACCATAAAGTGATTATTATTGATGGCCGATATGTAGTAACTGGCTCTTACAATTTCTCTGAGAATGCAGAATCTCGGAATGATGAGAATTCGGTGGTTATTGATAATCAAGCTATTGCCCAATTGTTTGAGCAGGAGTTTTCGGATATTAACAATCATTCGGTTGCAAAATCAGCTGTAAAGTCTTTTGCTAAGGACGAGGGCTATTAATTAACAAGTCTGTCTGATATGGACATGGTACTTAATGAGAGTCAGCCTCTAAACCCAATGAATCACTTTTTCATTCACCACCCACTGGTAGCTTTCATCTGCCACACCACAGCCATTACAGCCTCCCGTACCACAAGATATTCTCTGAGCTTGGATTTTTCCTTTTTTCACCCAGTAATCTAGTGCGAACCCAGCCGCTTCTTTACTGATATCAAAATGCGTGGCGACATCACTCAAGGTAGATTGCTCGCGGGCTTTCATATACTCACGGATTTCACCTAGTTTCATATTAGCCTCTCTCGTAGAGACGTAGGCTTTTCATTCTTTCCGTTCTTTTCATTAAAGTGCTGCTGGTTCCCTACCCTGCTAAAGATATAAATGGTAAACACTAATGCGGCTAACATACCCACAATCCATAAAAATGAAACCAGAGGATGTGATGAGAAAGTCGCAGCCTGATAAAAGCTAACAGCTGTAGCATAAGCCAAGCCTGTACTCCACAGCACACCCAGAGTCGCCCAGCCCGCTCCTGTCTCACGTACCATTGCGCCCGTTGCCGCTACACAAGGGAAGTAAAGCAGAATAAAAAGCAAATAAGCGAACGCACCTATCTTTCCATCAAAGCGTTTATGCATAGCACCAAAAGTAGAGACATCTACCTCTTGATCTGCCGCGGCTTGTTGTTGATCAGAAACATCAGCAACCGTCGATAAACCTAATGGGTCGCTCAGGCTCTCTACTACACCTTTTAAGTTAGCAGGAATAGTGAAGACCGCCTCTTTTAAGCTATTAGTTAGACTATAAGGTGCTTCTTCAACCGCTTGCTCGCCCGTCGGCTTATCTATGGTGGAATAAAGCGCATCCAACGTACCAACTACTACCTCTTTCGCCAGTAATCCTGTGATAATACCAACCGTTGCAGGCCAGTTATCTTTTTCAATTCCCATGGGTTTGAAAACAGGAGTGATGACTCTTGCTGTTGCACTAAGTACCGATTTTTCAGAGTTCTCGTTGCTAAACGTAAAATCAGTACCGAGGGAGTTCACCACATTAATCAAGGCAACTACCACAATAATGATTTTCCCTGCCCCCAAAATAAAGCCTTTTAACTTACTCCAGGTACTCATCAATACCGTACGCAAACTGGGAATTTGGTAAGTCGGCAACTCCATAAAGAAGTCCTCTGCTTCGCCCTTTAACAGGGTTTTTCGCATGACTAGCCCCGTCATAATCGCAAAGAAAATACCAATTAAATACAGTAAAAACACCATATTCTGACCACCCACGGGAAAGAAGGCTGCGGCAAATAGTGCATAAACAGCAAGCCTTGCACCGCATGACATAAACGGCGACATCATCACCGTAATAATGCGCTCACGTTTAGAATCCAAGGTTCGAGTAGCCATAATGCCAGGTACATTACAGCCAAAGCCAACGATGAGTGGAACAAACGCTTTACCCGAAATACCCAGCTTACGCATAAAGTGATCCATCACAAAAGCAGCGCGTGACATATAACCTGATTCTTCAAGTACGGTAAGGAATAAAAACAATGCACCAATAATAGGGATAAAGGTAGCGACTACTTGAATACCCCCGCCCACACCTGAAGCCAGTATAGTAGTAAACCATTCTGGCATCCCCCAACTGGTGAGCAATGCACCCAAACCATCCACAAAAATGGCTTGAGCGGTTAGATCAAAGAAATCAATAAACGCGCCACCTAAATTGATACTAAAGGTAAATAGCAGATACATCATAACCAGAAAAATAGGTACACCTAACCAGTTACCTAATACAAAATGGTCAACTTTATCAGAAAAAGTTCGACTCACTTTACCCTGTTCTTTAACGATACTTTGAGCCAGCTCTGTTGCCTGTTCGAAACGAACTTCTGCCAGTAAGAAGTCTAACTCCTCGGATGTACTCGCCTCGATTTGGGTAATCAGGCTAGTAGCTTCTTCAGTATGATGTTCTTGCAGGATTTTTAGCGCTTCTGCTCTTGTAACATTATTATTACTTTGAATTTCCTTCAAGGCATCTTCAATAGCTTGATGATAATGAAGCCTAAGAGCTTCAGCAGGATTAAGGCTTTTAAGCGTTTCGACTAATTTTTCCTGTATTTCTGCAGCGCTTTGACCACCCTTTAAGCTAAGCGGGACAACAGGACAACCCAGTTGCTCAGAGAGCTGGCTTACGTCAATTTTCATACCGCGTTTATGAGCGATATCCATCATGTTTAAATAAACAACAACAGACACGCCCATTTCAAGCAGTTGTAGCGTTAAATACAATCCACGCTCAAGCGTACTGGCATCAACAATATTGATAAACGTGTAATCAGGGTTATCGACACAGAATAATCGTGCAACATGTTCATCTGCAGAAACAGCTGAATAATCAAGGGAGTATGTGCCAGGGAGATCAACTACATGAATGGTTTCATCGGCGTGTTTAAAGTAGCCCTGCTTGCGTTCAACCGTAACACCAGGCCAATTCCCTGTGCTTTGACGCGACCCTGTTAGACGGTTAAATAAAGTAGTTTTTCCTGCATTGGGGTTTCCAACCAGCGCAACTTTAAAATCCGAGGAATGCGATTGAATAGAAAGATTTGATTCTGATGCAGACTGATCTGATTCAGAATTACAGCATGCTTTGGTCATGATATTTCTCTAGTCAGACCTAATGGATGGTTGAGACCATAATTTTCTCAGCAATCGAGCGACCAAGGCTTATACGAATATTATTATTTGCCAATACCATATCCCCACCGCGATTACGCAGAATTTCGAGATACGAGCCTATGCCAATGCCCAAGCCTAATAATCTAACTTGTATTTTACAATCTGACAGAATTTTTTTGACATAAACTTGAGTGGATTGTTTATGAATAGCTAGAGGGGTTGTTGTGTTTAACATTTTTTATTTCTGCAAATGGGAATAGTTCTTAATTGTATGGGCAAAATATCTTAAATGCAAATGATTCCTGTTTGCGGATTGATGTATGTCATATTATAGTATCGAATTATCTTTATTTATTCTCTTATACCTTGCATGAAAGGTGGAAAGATACCCAGCCGAAGGGAGTATAAAGTAACTGGGTTGCAAAATAACCTCAGATAATTATCCTTAGAATATAAACCCCATCTTGAATTGATTTATAGAAAACCTTTGCACGAAAGATTTGAAGCCCAGCCTATGATAATCCAGTGATTTTCACTACGCCTCTAGTACATCATCAACCAGCTATGGGTAGTAAATCAATGTTCCCAAGGTATTCTAATTGGATGCATACATACTATGGGGTTGAACCTGTTTAAGTAACGAATATCATTTTTATTAATAACTTCATCCCAAAACTCCTGATTCGGCAACGTATTATTGTCTGAGTATAAAACCGTTTTGAAGAATCGTTTTATGATGTTATGCAGGTCGAAGAAACTATACTCTAATTTATGATGCTCCCAAGCAGGGTTCAATCTCGATAAGCGGTGACCACAAGGTGTGGATAGTAAAAGCATGCCATCATCGGTAAGTGCATCACATAGTTTAATCATTGCTATTTCTCGATGATGGAGGTGTTCGATGGTATCGAATGATGAAATAAGATCAAACTTTCCCATTGGTTTACCATCAGCCCATTGCCAGGTTTCCAAATTCCCAACTTTATAGCTGAGGTTTGCAGCTGAGAAATTTTTATTCGCATAGTGGACTGCTCGCTCATCATAATCAGCCCCAATTATTTCAGCTGTATTATTTTGTTTCGAGTACATCATTGCGCCGTAACCTGCACCACAGGCTATGTCCAAAATTCGTTTTTTTCCAGTAACTAGACTGGTAGCCCATTGATATCGACCGACATGATGAATTCCTTGTTTATTTGAAGCCCTGATATATGCATTTACATCGTAGCCTAAATCGGGGAGGTAAAATTCTACAGTTTTATTTATACGTTTAAATAGTTTCATCATTTTACTAAGCTTTAAAGAACGGATTCAGGATTAACCAAGACATTATGTATGAGTTGCTCCCCCTTAACGTCAATATCAAATTCATAATGCAACTACTTAATGATAACTGGAGGCGGTCAACTGAGGAATCTAGTGCATAACTAAAGTGCAGTTGGACAACTTGTAGAGTGATCTTGTTTAACCTAGAAACGTAGTTGATCACGAACGTCCACGCAAGCTATTGGCACACTGAGCAAAACAGATAGATATCCATTACTGAACGTAGTGAATTTCATGGTTATACTGAAACAAAGTCCATCGAGCCAACCTCACTTTCAGCACTAATCAACTCTGCACGGAGTGAATTTGCATAAGCTTCAGTAATCTTCACATCTACGAATTTACCAATGAGTGACTCATCACCCGAGAAGTTAACAATACGGTTATTCTCTGTTCTACCCGCAACCTCGCTACTGTCTCGCTTTGACAAGCCAAACACTAACAATCTTTGTGTGGTACCTACCATCTGCTGACTAATTTCACTAGCCATTTCAGTGATACGTTTTTGTAAACGGGCTAGCCTTTGCTTGCTAACCTCTGGTGCAACTTCATCTGCCATATTTGAAGCAGGTGTACCAGGGCGGGCGCTATAGATAAAGCTAAAACTGTAATCAAAACTTATATCTTCGATAAGCTGCATCGTATCTTCAAAATCTTGATCTGTTTCACCGGGAAAGCCGACAATAAAATCAGACGACATACTAATATCAGGGCGAACTTTGCGTAGCTTGCGAATTTTTGATTTGTATTCCAGTGACATATGCCCACGCTTCATAGCCGCCAAAATACGGTCTGATCCACTTTGCACGGGTAAATGTAAATGGTTCACTAGCTCTGGCACTTCAGCATAAGCTTGGATAAGACTGTCTGAGAATTCTACAGGATGTGAAGTGGTATAACGGATGCGATCAATCCCTTCAATAGATGCTATATAGTTGATAAGAAGAGCTAAGTCAGCAATGCTGTCATCATGCATTTTGCCTCGGTAGGCATTTACATTTTGACCTAGCAAATTCACTTCACGCACATTCTGCGTGGCAAGCTCGGCCACTTCTGCAATCACATCATCAAAAGGACGAGAAACTTCTTCACCGCGAGTATAGGGCACTACGCAAAACGTACAGTACTTGCTACAGCCTTCCATAATGGAAACAAAAGCAGAGGGACCATCGGCTTCGGGCTTGGGTAGATGATCAAATTTTTCGATTTCAGGAAAGCTGATATCAATCACGGGCGCTTTATTAATGCGTGCCTTTTTAATCATCTCAGGTAAACGATGCAATGTTTGCGGGCCAAAGACCACATCCACAATCGGTGCGCGCTTTTGTAAGTTCTCACCTTCTTGGCTAGCCACACATCCACCCACTCCTAATACCAAATTAGGGTTATCTTTCTTAAGATGCTTCCAGCGACCAATTTGAGAGAAGACTTTCTCTTGTGCTTTTTCACGAATTGAACAGGTATTTAACAAGATAACACTAGCTTCTTCTGGATTATCTGTTAGCTCTAAGCCTTGTGAGTCTTTTAGCACATCCAGCATTTTAGCTGAATCGTACTCGTTCATTTGACAACCGTGGGTTTCTATAAAAATCTTGCCTGACATTGCGTGTTCGTGGTTATTTAGAAAGCGCTTATGGTATACCTTTGCAAGCTAATAGAGAAGTTGATTTAAAACTGAGGGGTTTTGTATGGGTCTTACATTATAAGAGGTATAACTTATAAAGCCCAAATGATGAAAATAGCACGGTCACGCTCATAAAGAACAAACAACGACCGAGAAACTACACGTATTCGATACTAGTACTCCAACAAGTTAGGTTTGATGGAGTACTAACCATTACTTAATAGCCGCAGAAGAAAGCTTATCTAGAGCGCCAGTAACTTTTGGCAATACTTTATTGCCTTCCAGTTTATAGTGATCTGCTAAACCAATAGGTTTGTGATAGGCAATATAAACCTTACCATCATCAGCTTTGTATACAGCCACTCGAAGTGGTAAATCTAAAGAGGCCGCCATATCTTGCTTCATTACTAACGTACCGCCTTTTGGGTTACCAAAAATGAGTACTTGGGCTTCATTCATATCCAAACCAACGGTTTTTGCATTTTTCTTGTGATCAACTCTTACAAAGATGCCTAAGCCTTTCTTTTTAACGATAGCTTCAAACTTATCCATCGTTTCATTCACACTATAGGGACTTTCCTTTTTTACAATATCTGAAACTTCAACAGATTTAACAGCAACCTGTTCAGAGTCTGCATAACTAGTGAAAGAAAAAAGCCATAACGGCAATAGTGGTATCAACATTAAAATATGTTTCATAACTGCTCCTGAATTGGGGGGGCTGACATTGGGTAAAACCTGCATGCGCTATACGAGAATCAGCTCTGTCTAGATGCACCTTTTATTATTGCAGGTACGGCTCCTTTGAAAACTAACGATGTGTCACGTGTGCTTGACCCTCTTCCATAATAAGTTTCACTCTATCACCTGATCTAAAAGATTCTTCAGCTAATTGCGTAACCGTTACACGTTGCCCCGTATCCAATCGCACTGATATTTCTAATCCCGCTTTTTTTTGTAGCTCTTTATCAGCGCTAGAACCAGCAACTCCACCTAAGACACCACCGATAATAGAACCAGCAACGCTACCGTATCCCACACCCAGTGTGCCACCCGCTATCGAACCAACGGTGCGCCCAACCGTATTACCTGCACTATTTCGCTTACCCAACACAGTGACCTTTTTAACGCCTGTCACCATCCCTGTTTGTACTTCCACGATACGCTCACGCTTTATAGTACCTGCTTTTTCTTCGGTAACGGGGGCACTCGTAGAGGAACAACCTAGTAAAACTGTACTTCCGATTAGTATAGTTAAAGAGTGTGTAAATAATGTCTTGAACATGGGAATTTCTCTCAATAATAGATAGTTGTGAATGTATTTTGAAAACAGAGTTGGATCACGTAAGTCTTGATCAAGATTTAAGTAAAACTTCCTTGATACACTTAAGATACTGGGCATCATCGGGGGTTGTTGCCGAGCGTTGAGCTTGCCAAATAACCTCTGCCAAACAATCCATCACTTGATGCTCCGCTTCGTGGTCACCTACTTTGAGGGCAATTTTTTGAATTAGTTCATTAATCCCAGCAGGGCTATTCATGCCCACTTGTTCACGAATACCCAAGTGCATACTCATATGCAAGAACGGGTTAGTCTCGTTCATCTCTGGGAGGTATTCGCGTGATTTTGCCTTATCGACATTTTCCAGCAAAGCATGATACTCGGGGTGTTCTTTAATAACCGCAGCAATTTGCAACTCTAATGGCTCAAGTGGTTGCCCCGTCTGCGCTTTGTTCCAGCAATCACAGTAGAACTGCCTCATGCCATCTCTATCGTTTCCAAAAAGCACTGCTTTACCTTGTTTATGAGTAGAATAATGAGGTTAAACCTAAATTCCTCAGTTAACCGCTTCCAATATTAAATAGATTATTGATAGCATTAAAGTAAGTAGCTTTATCTAGCTTCACTTATAGAGTGAAGGCGCTACAGCCTATAGAGCAACCCTCTTCGACTGACTGACTATGTGAAAAAACTCATTAAGGATCAACCATTAATTCCTTTTTTTACTACGCCATTCAACCGAAGAGAATCACTCTATAGGCTGTCTAACTGAGGATTTTAGGATAAAAAAAGACCTGCTTCTTAAAGCAGACCTTTTTTATGCCTTGCTACAACCTTATAGCTCTCGATCAGCCACCTAGCTACTAACTTCCACAATAGGGATAAACTTCTCCGCTACACTTTGATAGCTCTCTATCTCATCAAAGTTCATATAACGGTAAATATCATCAGCCATCAGATCTAAGTCTTTAGCATAAGCCATATACTCTTCAACGGTAGGTAGTTTGCCTAACATAGCTGATACGGCTGCTAGTTCTGCTGAGGATAAATACACATCAGCACTATCACCTAAACGGTTTGGGAAGTTTCGGGTTGAGGTTGAAACTACTGTCGAATTCGGTGCTACTCGTGCCTGATTTCCCATGCAGAGAGAACAGCCTGGCATTTCAGTTCTTGCGCCTACTCGCCCAAAAGTGTTGTAACAACCTTCTTCCATTAATTGATGTTCATCCATCTTGGTGGGTGGCGCTATCCATGTTCTTGCAGGTACTGCACCGCCAAATTGGTCAAATAGCTTTGCCGCAGCGCGGAAGTGGCCGATGTTGGTCATACAAGAGCCAATGAAGACTTCATCTACTTGCGCGCCAGCCACTTCTGACAAGGGCTTTACATCATCAGGATCATTCGGGCAGGCTAACAAAGGCTCTTTGATTTCATTAAGATCGATTTCGATAATCTCTACATATTCTGCATCAGCATCCGCTGTCATTAATTCTGGATTTGCCAACCATTTTTCCATTGCTTCGATACGACGGGAAATAGTACGCGCATCACCGTAGCCTTCTGAGATCATCCACTTTAACAGGGTAACATTTGATTGCAGGTATTCACGAATGGGCACTTCACCTAGCTTGATGCTACAGCCTGAGGTTGAGCGCTCTGCTGAGGCATCCGACAATTCGAAAGCTTGTTCTACTTTTAGATCAGGCAGGCCTTCGATCTCTAGGATTCGACCCGAGAAGATGTTTTTCTTATTGGATTTTTCTACCGTTAGCAGACCCTTTTGAATAGCCACATAAGGAATCGCATTTACTAGATCACGTAAGGTGATACCTGGCTGCATATCGCCTTTGAAGCGTACTAATACCGATTCAGGCATATCTAAAGGCATGACACCCGTTGCCGCTGCGAATGCGACTAGACCAGAACCTGCGGGGAATGAGATTCCGAGAGGGAAACGGGTATGGGAGTCACCCCCTGTACCTACGGTATCAGGCAATAACATACGATTAAGCCATGAGTGGATAATACCATCACCAGGGCGTAGCGATACGCCACCGCGATTCATCATAAACTCGGGTAGTGAGTGTTGAGTATCTACATCGATAGGACGAGGATACGCAGCGGTATGACAAAACGATTGCATCGTTAAATCAGCCGAGAAACCTAAGCAAGCCAAGTCTTTTAGCTCATCTCGTGTCATTGGACCTGTGGTATCTTGCGAGCCTACTGTTGTCATCTTGGGTTCGCAGTACTGTCCTGCTCTCACACCTGCCAAACCACTGGCTTTACCGATAATCTTTTGTGCCAAGGTGTAGCCTTTGTCGCTTTGCTCTGGCTCATCAGGTGTTTTAAATAAGGTAATGGGTTCCATGCCCAGTGCTTCACGCGCTCGTACTGTTAAGCCTCGACCAATAATAAGTGGGATTCTGCCACCGGCTTGTATTTCGTCTAGCAAAACCTGTGTTTTTAGCTCAAAGGTTGAGATCACTTCGCCTGTTTCATTGTTTTTTGCTACGCCTTCATAAGGATAAATGTCTATAACATCACCCATTTCAACCGTAGATACATCTAGTTCTATAGGTAACGCGCCAGCATCTTCCAATGTATTGAAGAAGATAGGAGCGATCTTTCCACCCAAGCAAAAACCACCTGCACGTTTATTAGGAATGTTAGGAATGTCTTCACCCATGTACCAAAGCACAGAGTTTGTAGCTGATTTTCTAGATGAGCCAGTACCCACAACATCACCCACATAAGCCAAAGGATGACCTTTTTCTTTAAGCCTTTCGATAGTGCCTAATGGGTCTTCTGTGAAGTTGGGGCGAGGCATTTTAAGCATCGCTAGCGCATGAAGCGGTATATCGGGTCGTGACCATGCATCGGGAGCGGGAGAAAGATCATCCGTATTGGTTTCGCCTGGCACTTTATAAGCCGTAACGGTGATCTTTTCTGCTAAGGCAGGACGACTAGTAAACCACTCAGCATCCGCCCATGATTGCATGACGGCTTTGGCATTTGTATTTCCATTGTCTGTTTTTTCTTTAACATCATGGAAAGCATCGAACATTAATAATGTGTGTGATAGGGCTTTAACCGCTGTTTCTGCGATTTCCTCATCATCTAGCGCATCAATCATTGGAGCAATGTTGTAACCACCTAGCATGGTGCCTAATAGCTCAACCGCTTTATTCTTATCAATTAATGGAGAGCTAGCTTCACCTTTTGCTAATGCAGCCAGAAAACCCGCTTTTACATAAGCAGCCTCATCTACTCCTGCGGGTACACGGTCTGAAAGTAACTCCAGTAAGAAATCTTCCTCCCCAGCAGGTGGGGTCTTCATCAACTCAACTAAGTCAGCAACTTGCTGAGCACTTAAAGGTAAAGGTGGGATGTTTTGTTCAGCGCGTTCAGCAACATGCTCGCGATAGGCTTTTAACACAATATTGTTCTCCATAAATCTTGGAGGTGTTCTATTAATAGTCATCACACTACCATGTCTTGATTGTGTGAGAATCGTGCTCATATACGTGTGTATCATCTAAAATGACGTAACATACAAACAAAATCAAAAATTAACAGAGACACCCTAGTATACTGGGACTCATGATAGCAAATATCTGGCTTAGCTTTAATGAAATAACGAAATGAAAATAACAAAATGAAAATAACAAGCGCTAACAAACCTTCTTTATTCATCAACAATCTAAAACAAGGCATATTTATTGACCTGTTGCTACTCGCGGCTTTAGTCAGCTTGGTAGTAGGGATAACAGCGCCATTAATGACATTGGAGAAGCTGTATTTTTTTGAAAATAGAATCAGCTTGATCGGTGCTGTTACACAGTTATTCGAAAAGAAAGAGTGGATTTTATTTGTGGTTATTGGTTTGTTTAGCCTGTGCTTACCCTTTATTAAAATTACCTCTCTTATGGCAATTTTGCATATTCCCCATCAAGGCAATAGCTTTTTAGATAAATTACTTCGATGGATTGAGCATTGGGGAAAATGGTCTATGCTAGATGTGTTTGTCGTCGCATTACTGCTTGTTTCCGTCAAGCTAGGAGCACTAGCAAAAGTAACGGTACACTATGGTGTTTATGTTTTCGCAGGCTCTGTGATACTCACGATGATCGTCAGTTTCTGGATTGATCGACTAGCCAGAAAGCGAGATAACGCTAACGAATAGTGTAAGGGCGGCTTCGCTATAAGTTAGAATCAGGGTCATTAGCATGATTCGACACACCACTGGTTGCATCAAATATCTCATCAGGCGTAGACGTTACCCAGTTTCCCGAACAGCCTACCAAGAATACGTTGAGTAGCAAGCCTAGTAGCATAGTTATAAGTGTTCTTGGGTACATTTTAAATGTCCTTCAACCTAAAATCCTCAGTTAGACAGTCTATAGAGTGACTCTCTTCGGCTGAATGGCGTAGTGAAAAAAGGAATTAATGGTTGATCCTTAATGAGTTTTTTTACATAGCCAGTCAGTCGAAGAGGGTTGCTCTATAGGCTGTAGCGCCTTCACTCTATAAGTGAAGATAGATAAAGCTGCTTACTTTAAT
>JALXAX010000129.1 GCA_026991755.1 Thiotrichaceae bacterium
ATAGAATTTGTCAGGTTTTTGATAGAAAAGTTAGCAATAGCCGTAGCTATTGGTCACTTTTATAGCGAAAAGCTGGCAGATTCTAGCCTCAGAAAAACGAATCATGAGTTGATCAGAGGTTCCTTAACATACTAGCAACAATTATGACCAATACATCAAACACTATCATAAAAGAGAGCGAGCTTACTTTTATGCCAGAAGTTGATCCAGATGATCGACTAAACGCACAACAAGCAACCGCTGAACAGTTTAACACCTCTATTTATTTTTCTGACCGTCTACCATCAGGTGAGCAAGGTCCTGAGCTTAGCGTTATCCCCGCTGGGCTTTTTGAAATGGGTTCAACACCACATGAGCATGGCCATCATCATCAAGAAGCACCTCAACATTATGTAGCTATTCGTCAGCCTTTCGCAATAGGTCGTTATGCAGTGACAGCAGCTCAATTTGAGGCCTTTAGACAAGCCACACATTGGCATTTGCGTGATGATTTAATTTGGTCCAAAGGTAATAAGCCCGTAATGAATATTCGCATTTCGGACGCACGTTTATTTTTACAATGGCTGAGTGATGAAACAGGCGAAACTTATCGTCTGCCCACTGAAGCCGAATGGGAGTACGCCACCCGCGCAGGTAGCACGACACCTTTTCATTTTGGCAATGAGGTGAGCTGTAAAGAAATACATTTTGATGCACTCTCACCCTACCAAGAATCACAAAAGAAAAAATGGTATATGCCCCGCTGCTTCCCTATGCCTGTCAGCATTGAGGTCGGTAGTAAGCCTGCTAATATTTGGGGGTTACACGAAGTACACGGCAATGTGTGGGAGTACACCGAAAGCCCTTGGACTAACTCACATATTAATGCAAACCGCGATGGTTCTGCTGATAAAAACAACACTAGCTCTTGGTATGTAACTAAAGGTGGCTCTTGGTTTGATGGTGCGATTCATGCGCGAAGTGCGGCACGTAAAAGACGTAGTTTCGATGAGATGGATACCAATCTTGGTTTTCGTGTCTTGCGCGAATTGGGTTAGGCGAAGTTGGAATGATTGTTGAATGCCCCCGTTGTCAGTCTCGATACGACGCTACGCTTAATAAACCAGGTGCACAAATTGCTTGCCGTTGTGGTCAGGCCTTTTATACGCCTAAACTTCCTAAATTAGCCAAAGCAAGTAACTGCCCTAACTGTGGTGGCGCAGCTAGCCCTGATCAAAACCAGTGTGAATATTGTGGTGTTTATTTGTCTTTTGCACGCTGTCCAGCCTGCTTTAGTATTGCGCCGTATCAAGGAGCAAAGTTTTGTGCTGAATGTGGCGATTCACTCTCGCAACCTGCTAAAGATGTGAAAACAGCTAATAAGGGTTTCTCCTGCCCGCGCTGTAAAGACCATAAGCTATCTCGAAAGAAGGTAGGTGATTACACGATTGATAGCTGTACTAAATGCAGTGGCGTCTGGCTTGATCATAGTGTGCTGGACAAGCTACTTGCTAAAGGCAATCAACAAAAATCATCACAGGCATTATTAGGCAAAGCACCCTTAAAAGCCGCCAACCTGCCGCGTCATAAAGTAAGCTATCTGCCCTGCCCTGAATGTGAGCAAATCATGCACCGTAGAAACTTTGCCAAGCGCTCAGGTGTCATTGTGGATGAGTGCACAGCCCATGGTATTTGGTTTGATAAACATGAGTTGGCAGCCTCCATTCACTTTGTTCGCTCATCTCCCGAAACTATTGAACATAAGGTGCTAAAACCACCCACTGAGGCAGAGCGACTCAAACATAAAGTTAAGATTAAAAGCAATAACCGAATTGATATAACTAGCGGTGGGTTAGAGCTTCTTTTTAAAGACTTTCCTAACCTATTTTTATAAGTTTATTTCATGCACGTTCCTTATTAGGTTTAAAATTATTAAATGACAATGACTCAAATAACCCTTAGCAAGCCCGATGACATGCACCTACATGTACGCAATGGTGAAGCGCTGAAACGAGTAATACATGATACTGCCAAACAGTTTGCACGTGCGATTATCATGCCTAACCTTGCAACACCCGTTACCCAAGTAGAGCAAGCTCAGGCTTATCATCAAGAGATTTTACAAGCTTTATCAGATGGTGGTCACCCAGATGTAGATTTTCACCCCCTAATGACGCTGTATTTAACCGATAACACAACCGCTGAAACGATCTATCAAGCTAAAGAATCTGGCATTATCCATGCGCTAAAGCTTTATCCTGCGGGCGCGACTACTAATTCAGATGCAGGGGTTACCGATATCACAAACACCTACCCTGCCCTAACAGCCATGCAGGAAGTGGGAATGCCGTTACTAGTACACGGTGAAGTCACTGATCCACACATTGATATTTTCGATAGAGAATATGTTTTTATTGAAACTATTCTCAAGCCACTCAGCAAAGCGTTTCCAGCACTTAAAATAGTGCTAGAACACATCACAACAAAGCAAGCGGTTGAATTTATAGATAACGCAGCTGATCATATTGTCGCAACCATCACTGCACACCATTTGCTGATCAACCGAAATGCTATTTTCACAGGAGGTATTCGCCCACATCACTATTGCTTACCCGTGTTAAAACGAGAAGAACATCGTCTTGCATTAGTAAAAGCAGCAACCAGTGGCAGCCCTAAATACTTTTTAGGTACCGATAGCGCTCCTCATGCACAACATGCTAAAGAATCAGCTTGCGGATGTGCAGGTATGTATACCGCCTTTAATGCAATGGAGCTATATGCTGAGGTATTTGAAAAGGCAAATGCCTTAGATAAACTTGAAGATTTTGCCAGTAGCTATGGTGCTAATTTCTATGGCCTACCAAAAACAGAGAAACAAATTACCCTAAAGAAAGAAAGCTGGGATGTTCCTCATGATCTGCCTTACGCAACAGATACTACAAAAGAGAGTGATGAAAAAATCATACCTTTTCGAGCGGGAGAGCAGTGCAGTTGGAAACTCTATTAGCTACACAATGAGACCTTTGCACTAAAGATATTACGGATTAAAAAGGCTTAAATTTCCCAGATTTTGTCTAAAAACTCAGCCAATAGCTCGGCTATTACCCTCCTTTTTTAGACAACATCTGAAAAATTACGCTCTTTTTTCTCTCGCCATACTTTCATGTAAAGGTCTGACAATTAGCGATGTGTTAAAAAAAATCAACAATGTCAAACATATGTTTTTCACAATCGCATCATATTAACGACAAAATAATTGATAAAACCGATAAATTTATGTTTATCTTTTTAAAACAGTCTATTAAGCATTCTTCCTATAACTAACCACAACTAAGACAAAATTCTCCAACCGTATAATTCACAAAATATTATAGACACTTATATAATAAATCATCATTCTCTTGATTCCTTATTTGCCCTCACCCACCCATAAGCCACCTGTTGATTTTTCTATCAAGCTAGTTTAGGTTGTCGCTAGGGAGGCTCTGAAACTCCCTGGCTAATTATAAAAACAAATATAAAACGGGGATCAACACATGGGAATTCTATCTCATCAAACGTACAAAAAACTCTCTCTTGCATTGGCTGTTACCGCAGCAATGAGCCTTACAGCTTGTGGTGGAGGGGGAACTTCAACATCTACTACTGGAGGAACTACCTCCGTGGGCGGTGGCGGTACAAAAGGCCCACTAATTGGTGCAAAAGTTACTGCTTATAAACTTGACCCTTCTAAAAATGACCTTAAAGGTGACGAAGTTGATACAGGCACTACAGATTCAAGTGCGAAGATAACAGGATTGGATTTACCCCAGCCTTTAGAAGCGGCATACCTTATCGAATTTGAAGCCATTGCAGGAACAACAACTGATCTTACAACAGGCCTGCCACCCGTTATTACCAAAATGAAAACCATTGTCAGTGGTTCAACCATTACTAATTCTAATGTTTATGGAACACCACTCACTGAAGTAGCTGTAAACCTTACAGCAAGCAGAATTGATCATGCAACAGCAAGCGTAGCTGATGTCCTAGCTGATTTACAAAGATCCGCAGGTGAAGTCGCAACAACGGTTGGTTTTGGTTTAAATGAAGGGGTAGATATCTTCACTACAGCTCCTGTTATAGATGAAGATACTGACACAGCCGAAGAACAATCCAATACAGCATCCTATCGTGCAGCAATTGAAGCATTATCAGCCGTTGTGTTCCAAGCAGCTAACAGTACCGCCGATACCACTGACAATGCTGATGATGCACTGGCAGCTCTTTCTAGTGACCTTGAAGATGGCGAAATTGGTGCTAATACGGGTGTAGGATCAGCGGTTAGAACTGAATTGGAAAGTGCCGCAACAAATGGGGTTGCCAGCCTCTCAATACCTAATGGTGCCCCAGGTGAAACAGTAGGTAGTGTAGGCTCAATCTTACAAGGTGAAGCAACTACAACAGGGGGAACAGCACCAACAGCTGCGCCCGTTGTAATCGTTTCTGCTCCTGTTCTTGACTTGGATACCGACAATGACGGTACGCCAGATACTGAAGAAGTTGATACTGATGGCGATGGCTACTCTGATGATGTAGAAACGGCAGAAGGTACCGACATCAATGATGCCTCTGATACACCCGCAGATCATGATGGTGACCTTGTGCCTGATAGAACGGACTCAGACGATGACAATGACAACTTTACTGACGCTGTTGAAATCGAATTAGGTTCAGATCCATTATCAAATTCATCCATCCCTGATGATAATGATGGTGATTTTGAGCCAGACTCCACTGACCCAGATGATGACAATGATGAAGTGCCAGATGATAGCGATGCATTCCCGTATGATGAAACAGAATCTGTTGATACTGACGGTGATGAGATTGGTGATAATGCAGATACCGACGATGATAATGACCACTATTCTGATGAAGTAGAAATCTCAGAAGGTAGTGACCCTCTCTCTAGTGACTCTATTCCAGCTGATAATGATGGTGACTTCGAGCCTGATTCGACAGATACCGATGATGACAATGACAAAGTTCTAGATGAAGACGATGCCTTCCCGAATGACGCTAGTGAATCGGTTGATACCGATAGTGATGGAATTGGTAATAATGCAGACGAAGATGATGACGGTGATCATTACCCTGATTCTGTTGAAGCTGCCGAGGGATCAGACCCCCTATCCAGCACATCAACACCCGCTGATAACGATGGTGATTTCGATCCTGATTCTACCGACCCAGATGACGATAATGATGGCACATTAGACAATGACGATGCCTTCCCAAATGACGCTAGCGAATCGGTTGATACAGATAGTGATGGAATTGGTAATAATGCAGACGAAGATGATGACGGTGATCATTACCCTGATTCTGTTGAAGATTCTGAGGGAACAGACCCCTTATCAGACTCATCCACACCTGAAGACAACGATGGTGACTTCGATCCAGATTCAACCGACCCTGATGATGACAATGATGGTACACCAGATGATGAAGATGACTTCCCAAATGATACCGGAGAAACAACGGATACTGATCACGATGGTATAGGCAACAACACAGACAACTGTCCTGTAGTCGCCAATCCTGACCAAGCTGACTCTGATAGAGATGGTGTAGGTGATGCATGTATTCCAGAACTAGCCCAAGCAAAGCAACTGGTTACAGAAGCCAGAACATGGGTGACTTCATTCAATAACTTGGATACCCCACTTCAAGCGTTTGCTCTCAATGCCGAAACCATAAGTAATACACTTAATGATACGACTAATGCATTGCTTGAGTTTACGGGTATTGTCATGTTGCAAGTGAATGAGGCCATTGCAAATACTCCACAAAATAATCCAATAGCCATTACATTGCCTGGCTCTGTTGATATTAAAGATCCATCTGGTACCAGTATAGGTAGCGTAACCATTACAAAAGTTACTACAGCCAGCACTTTTGGATTCACCGTATCTGGAACCGTTGCAGGCGTAGCTATCGACCTCACAACCATTGCCAATAAAAGTGAAGCAGAAATTGGAGAAATCGTAGGTGCAGGTAATAGCTTTGATCCTAGTGGTGAAACCTTTGCTCTCTCACTTAATGGGTCAGTCATCTTCCCACAGGCAGAAAAAATTGAGCTAAGTAATACAATCCTGGATGTTTCATTCGCAAGTCCAATTAACATAGCAAAAAGCTCTGCTGCAATCACAGAAAGCACTACTGGTGCCACAGAAAATAGCGGGCCTTTACCTGAAAGTATTAACCTACAAGGTGGCATTGCTATTTCTGCATTAGAAAATGGTAACCCAACAGGTGAAAAACTTTCAGGACAAATTGATCTGAGTTTGGTTGCACTAGCTCCTGAAAGTCAAGTTGACCCCCAAGCAAGCGGGCTTAGCCTACAACACGTTGCACTCACTAATGTCACTATTGAAGATGCACAAGGCTCAACAGCAGGGTTAAGTATTGATCTTAATATCAGTAATGCAGCAACCTTCGATACCTTTGCCTTCTTCGATGGAAGATCAGAGCTTTATGTTCACTCCGGCTCTATTCCAGGTGACCCTTTTGGTGTAACCAGTATCGCACAAAGTGAATTTGGTATTGCTCCTCAGAACCTTGAAGAAGCTTGTTACGGCCCATTTTGTACTAACTTTGCCAATTATGTGGGTGCAGAACAAACCTGTGTAAGGGAAGTTTACATACCTGGACAAGTTTCAGAGCCTATCAATACGTGTCAAGCTGGCGATATAGCAAATATTCGTGGATTGATTGCACAAGGCTATCCAGCAGGAACAAACATTGATGTCGACCTAGCCGTTTATCATGACCATGGTATACCAGAAGGTTTTGTCTCACATTGGCAAGGTCGTGTATCGCTTCCTGATATGGAGTCTGCTAATAACTTCCTTAATGCAACTTTGAATATTTCGGGTGAGCTAGCACTATCTGGGCTTCCAACAGCCACCGCTAACATTACTCTTAATAGAACGGGGCTTGAAACAGGAAATGGAAGTATAAATATTGCTTACGATAATCATAGCCTTACTATTGCCTTAAGTGAAAGTGCATCTACTCCTGGCACAGCAACAATGACGATAACGAATGCTAGTGATGCATCATTAGTTATTGAGCCTGCTGAAGATGGAATTAGTGGTAATGTCTCTGTAAATGGCCATCAAGTAGGTGTTATTTCAGAAGGTGTGGGTGGCATTGCCATTATCACTTATATCGACGGGACTTTTGAGAACTTGTAACGTTCTTAGTGGTTCTTGCATTTATGCAAGATGTTTCATGATCTAGAGTGTGCGATTACTTGTACACTTCTACCTGAATCCGTGACTTCAATGTGGACAGCAGGAGATAAGAGATTGGTTTAGCATGGTATTTTTAAACCCATAATGAATCAACACCTTATTCCCTGTGCCGTAAGTGAAGCCACGGACTCAGGTTCTAGACAAGAAACACTTTCGTAACTGCTCAGATTGCCCACTACTTTGTTCAAGAGCAAGGCGAAAGCGCGCAGTTTATAAGTATAAATGAGCACTTTCAAAGCTACCGCGTCCTGCTTTCGCTTCTCACCTACATCCCTGTAGGCGACGCAGCTATTGGGCAAAGTAGTGGGTAAGCTGAGTAGTTACACACATTCTTGTTTTATAAGGCGACCATAATGGTCGCCTTTTGTTGTTTAATTTCTTTTACCATGGGCTGCTTTAGAAATTTATGTATCAATCTACTTTTTATATTCTACTAATTTACATAGTCTTGGCCGTGCCTAATACGCAAGCTGAAAATATTAAACCCTACCTGAAACTAGATACTTTTCTGTTTAGCGAAACCAGTAGCATCAAGAATATTTTAGATAATAATCAAGATGATTATAAAAGAGGTGGGCGTAATCAATATGCATCCGTTTGGCTGGAAGCAGGTATAAAAAAAGGCGCATGGACAGCCACAACACTCTACAGAGAAGAACATCGCTACACCTTTTCACCGGATACAGCAGATTTATATAACAGCATCAGTACTACTCATACGGTAGATTCGGGTAGACGTTATGATATTGATCTTGGTGTCGAACGCTTTCGCTCAAAAGGTCTGCGCCTAGCTTATCAGTTTGGAAAACCGAATAAGTTTTCACTGCAATTAGGTGGCAGCTATTTCCAGGCTAGTCACTTGTTAAGTGGACAACTCACAGGCAGCGCATTTGCAAACTCAACCAGTGACTATGATTATCAAATAGATGTCGACTACCACTATGATAAAGAGGTGCTATTTGGTAGAAGTAATGTCACTTCTCCTGATGGAACAGGTATCGCTTTAGACCTAAACAGCACATGGACAATCAATAACAAACTATCTATTTCAGCAGAAGTTAAAGATGTATATAACAAAATTCGTTGGAAAAATGCACCAAGAACTGTAGCATCAGCCACTTCTGACATCAAAACAATCGGTGATGATGGTTTTGTCATTATTAACCCCAGTGTGCAAGGCGTTCATACAACGGAGGATACCTTTACTCAAAGGATAAAACCTTCTGGAAATGCATCTATCACCTATAATCTAGATGACAAAAAAAGCGCCCTGCTTATTAAAAGTCGTTTTTATAGCGATAGAACACTTACCGCAATAGGTGGCGAACGACGCTTTATGAAAGGCACTGTTTCAGCGGCTCTTTGGCCTACTTTAGGGGCTGTAGAATTAGGTTATCGTAATAAAAAGATAAGCATCAATCTGGGTATTGATGACATCAACCCATCTGATGCTCATACTTTCTGGCTTTCACTCGGCCTTAATGCAAAATAGTTAGTTACTCATACATAAACAGCAGTTTATCATCCAAAGCCACTCCAAAATACTGACCGCAACAAACTCCAACTCAGAATGCGTATGGCTATCGCTTTACACATCCTACCTTTCTTTCAGTTTGTCAAAGACAACAACTCAACTTCTATATTCAGATAATGGGTCTGCTCCAATCGTACCCTGCAAGCTTGTTAAGTAATCCTTACTTTGAACAAAAGCTAGTTTCTCTTTAGCACTGACTAAACGACTGCTGATATCTAGTCGCTCTGCAACATCCTCATGGCTTTCTTTATGCAAGAATGCATCCAGATAAGCACAGTTTTTCTCCCATAACTGTATATCTCGCTGCTGCTTAGTTTCCAGTCTTTGCTGATACCAGTCTGATTTAACCAAGGCTTCACGACTAAACAATTCACGGATTTCTTTATGGTGGACGTCTTTACCTTCGTATTCACCTGTTGCCATAATTGACAACAAGGCTTTTAACGGCGGGCAAGCATCATCAATACTGCCATCATCTAGATAACGTTGAGCAACGATTTGTTGAGCTTCAACAATATTGTTAATGCCATCTACAAATACATCCATATCCTGGGTTTCAGGTTTCAGGAAAGCTTCATCAATAACGACTGCAGGGTTATCAAAGATTTTCCCCATAAACCCTGCAACAAACTGATCAGTAATACGATAGCCTAAACGGCTTGCTAAAACAGCTTCCCCTTTATATTTGAAGTCATCAAGTTTCTCTAAATAGCCATTATTAATAAGGTACTCTGCTCTCCGTTCTTCCTTTTTAAGACGCGCCCATATTTCAGGTATTAGCAAACTAATATCATGATCAACTCTAAGATCTGCACCGATGTAGCCCGCAGCACTAGAGAAACCGTCATAACCAGAAATAATGAATGAAACCAGCGTATTATTAAGATCTGCTGTTGCTCGAAGCGCATTAAAAGGACCTTTAGTTAACGCCCCTTCACTTCCTGCGCCTGTGGTAGAAGGTGATTTACCCGTCACGCTACAAATAAAGTCCATAAATAGCTCAGGCAATTCTTGATAGTGAATGGGATTATAGACAGCTAAAGGTCGAATTCCTGGCTCAGGAGGATTGTTGCGCCTACCCGTTAGTACAGAATTGACATTTTGTATGAGTGGCTGATCGGCAGGCACTTCTCGATATAACCTTGCTCCCATTTCTGCTGCATAGGTTCGCATGGGCTGTTGTAAATCCGGTCGTATTTGTAAATAGCGTGGGTTTTTACTGGGCTCACCATTCACCATTCGGGGCTGAGCGGATGAAACAACATATTGATTACCCTTATCGTAACTGGCTTGTAGCAAGCTTTTCATCGGCTCTGTATATTTCTGAAATTCAACAATATCTTCCACTTCATTCGTCAATTTTTCACCAATCAACGGCTCATAGTTGGCTATAAAATTGCCGAGCTGTGACATATCTATTTCTGTTTGCTTATCAAAACCACGGTGGATGGCTTCATCAGGACGCTGGAATAGACGGAATTCACAGTTAGTCGTCAACTTGACACTAGGGTTATCCGACAAGGGTGATTGATTAGCTAACACGTCACTACTCACGACTACAGATGCAGTGATATCATCTTCCATCTGGACTTTTTCAGTGGCGATATAGTCTTGTCTTACTTTATAGGTCTGCCAGGTATTTTCTTTATCTAATCCAACACGTAAATAGGAAGCTACTAGCTCTCTACCACCCATTTTCAAAGCATGACCAGGGCGACCATTAACAACATCCACACTAAAATACTGACGCCAATCATCACCCCATTCTTTTTTGTAGAAACGCTTGATGATAAAAACAATGGACAAAATACGAGTAGGGATATGTGATAGCCACTCAGCATACTCATCCGTATTACCTACCGCAGGCGTAAGTAACTTGATGACAGAACCCAAACTACGATCCAAACTAAGAGGGGCACGTGAAGGATCGCTGTCTTCATCCTCAAAACCAGCCTTTAGATGATGACTATAATCGTATTGGAATATCTTTTCGACTTCATCAAGATCTTCTTTTAGATCGTTGATAAAGATAGCACCGTAGAGAACTGCATCATTCAATGATTTGGATATTTCAGATTTCCCCCCCCCTGAAACGGTACACGGCTTATGACAAAATACACCTTCAGCGGATGTGCCTACAATCCGCCATGACGGCGCATCTGGGTGCTTTTCCATTTCAACTTTATAGCCATTGGGTTGAATATAAATCTTCCCAGGCTGTAACCTAATCTGGCTTTCTGTGCCATTATGCTTCCAACGAATAGTCTGACTATCCAAGTCCATGCGAATATCTAGTGGTATATAAATAATATCCGTAAACTGTTTATCAATGGCATAACCTTCAGGCTGGACATCTATACGGTGACCATAATTATCAACTAGCTTATCAAAACTATACTTTTCAGGGTTCTTGCGTGATCGTCTGTCTACACCAAACTCAATGCCATGATTACGTCTTCGAAAAGCTAACGCTCCACCCGCGTGTTCTTCTTCAGCCAAGCCAAACAGGTTGGTTGAATAACTCAACATGGTTTTTACTTCTTTTTTGCAATAACCGTAATAATTATCAGCCAGCAAGGTAACTATTACACCTTGTTCGTTCCGCGCGGTGATTTTGAAGGATTCACCTTCGTTATAAAGTTCATCTTCTTGCTTCCAACACATACCTTCTTTGCGTTGACGCTCTGTCGCATCATCATAATGCGGCAAACCCAGATCGACTTTCTTTAGCGTCACTAAATGAGGTGCCAAAATCACACAGCCTGTATGACCCGTCCAATGCTCAACATCCAAACCACTATCATGCTCTGCAAGAAATGGATTGCCTGCATTACCAAAAATACTTTCTACAAAATCAAGATTACTAACTAGATTTCCAGGTGCGAAAAACCTAATTTCCATACGTTTCTCAGCTTCGACACCGGGGATTTCGGGACATACAATAGGCCTTAACAATAACGACACAAAAACTTTTGCTTTTTCTTCTTCATCAGCGGTAAACGGTAGCTGCATGATATCGCCTGAGGGTGTTAATGCGGCTTGAAGCAAACGAGAATATGCGACTCGTGGAACGGCTTTTTTATCACCAGGAACGGGCAAACCATCCTCAGCAATATGAAAAGAGCCTTTAGTCGTTCTCCTGTCGTTAACAGGGTTATGTAAGACACCCTGACGAATTCGGTAACTAGAGATAATATCGGAAACAAACTCATCACTATCAGAGGGTAGTGATAACTCCCGAGCAACACCATAACGATCAAGAATCAAACTGTTGCCGGGAAGTTGAGGAACACTCTGATCACATCCTGCTAAATACTCATCCAAAAAGTGTTGTATACGTTGATCTACAGGACAAAGATACCCCGAAAGTAAACGATTCTTCTCACGGTAGCTTTTTAGCAAATCACTAGCACTAGCAATAAACTCATTATCTCCACTATGACTAACAGGTTGCCCGGTCGATGCCAGTTTTAAGTTGATATAAAGCTGTAAACGCTTACGTTGATCTTCTGACAAGTTTATATTGGGGCCAATTCCTAGCACACTTTCTAAGTTCATTTTTTATCTCTAGCGGTTGTTTTATAAAATTTAATCGGATCAGGGTAAGGACTCAGGAGTAAATAACTTACGGAACTTAACTAGCCTTTTGCTCCAGTTTGAATGATCTCAAATCGTTGCACCGCGCAACTATACGCCTATTGAGATTTTCCAATCCAGAACAAAATTCTGCGCCAGTTCCGTATTCTATTCAACCCTGAGTCCTAAGCTCATTTTCTAGATGCAGGTATGTCTATAATTAAGCTCGGGATAGACATCCATGAGGAACCTCTGACAAGTCATGAGCGGTTTTCTCGAAGCTGAAATTCCACCCGACTTATTCAGGGCTTCCTTGAGGTACTCTGATGTATAGACTAATAATAAAATCCAAGGTGGATGATTGTTATAGATCTTTGAATACGGGGAGTCGTTTATATCAGGGGGAAATAGCCAGTATCGGGATTGGTGCAAGAAACAGTGTTGCACAAAGCTAAAATTAACAAAGCATGTAGGGAGTTGGGTAGGCATCTCCATACACTCAGCTACGTTTAGAGATTTTCTTAAATATTTCTGCACAAGGCAACTGTACAGAAATTAAATTTTGATTTCCATCAATAAAATTTGTTCACCTATGCATTCTATCTAATTAAAACCACAGACCATCTCTAACAAATTGAAAAACAATGAAGTATTATTCATTCTCCCCAGAGCTCATATATACTAACTTGTTATATTAATTAACAACAACTTGATTTAAATAGATAAATACAGAAACGGACTAGAGAGAAGCAATCTATATCATGCGACATTTTTAAGCATTTGTAGTATAAATAGTCTATTCTCTTTAAGAAGTAAATTCAGCTCACATTAAGATGCCAATAGATTTTGTTATGAATTTTGTATATAATAAAGCGCGTATAATTATGTTTTCAAACCATATTTCGAAACCTAAATTTAAACACTATTGGGCATATATCAAACAGGGATTACTATTACCATGCACGGGTCAAAAAACAACCAAATCATAGCGATAGAAGATCATCAGCAAGGGATTACTACGCACAACCAAGCCCCAAAAGGCGGAATGGTTATCAGAAACATGGGGTACGATGATCAACCTCAAGTTGATGATGAAATTGACATTGCTGATTTATTAAAAATAATTTCGCGTCATAAAAAATTGATAGCCTTTACTACTATTGCTATTTCATTACTCACTCTGCTATACACTCTATCAATAACTCCCATTTATAGAGCGACTACTAGTATTAAAATAGATACTGAAGCCGATAAATTAGCCCATTACGATAACGTTTTTGCTGAAAAAAACATTGATACTCGCACCTTCCACCAAACTCAATTCGACCTTATCAAAAGCCACACACTAGCTCGACGCGTTATCAATAAACTAGATTTAGAAGAAAAATTTAAAGAACAAAGCAAGCTAAAACCTTTTTATGCTGATGCTGTTAGTGCTATTAAAAATAAAGTCTCAGGGCTTTTTGGTTCTATCTCAGGATCTGTCTCTAATGAAAATAGTAAAAAGCTAGAGAGTAATCTCGGTAAAAAACCTATTGAATTACAATTTATCGACAACTTAACCATCAGCCCATCTAAACACTCAAACGTTGTACAGATTCATTTTGACTCTTTTGATCCTCAACTTGCTGCTAGCGCAGTAAACACTCTTGTGGATCAATTCATTGAAATGAACCTTGAAGGCATGTCTGAATCCAGCCTATACGCCAAGCAATATCTCACTGAACAAATCGCTTTAGCTAAAGGTAAGCTAGAGTCTTCTGAAACAAGCTTAGTAAAATATGCTAAAGAAAAGCGCATCATCAAGACCGATACCAAAAACTCATTAGTGTCTAATGCGTTAGACGTATTGAATGAAGCTTATACGGAAGCACAAAAAGAGTTAATTGAAGCAGAAAGTGAGTATCGTCAGCGACACAAAGTATCTGGTGATATACGCATGTTAGATAATTCTGTTATTCAGGAACTTAAAAATAGACGTAGCTCATTAGAAGCAAAATATAAGCTACAGCTACAAACTTATAAACCCGCATTCCCTGCAATGATTGCATTAAAAAAGCAAATTAATCAAACTCAGCAACAAATTAAAAATGAACTCAACAACATCAAGAAAAAGTCACAGAATGATTTACAGTCACGCTACTATGCTGCTAGAGAAAAGGAGTCCATGCTTGGAAAGAAACTAGAGCTGAAAAAAGCTGAGTTACTTGCACAACGTGATAAAAGTATTGGCTATGGCACGCTTCAACGTGAAGTTGAAACTAACCGTCAGCTATATGACAATCTACTACAACGAATGAAGGAAGTAGGTATAGCAGGTGGAGTAGTTAGCAATAATATTTCCATAGTTGACCCTGCTTTCGTACCCTTCAAAAAACATACACCTAACACAACTCGAAATGTCTTAATCGGTACTTTACTCGGTTTGATGTTAGGGCTTGCTGTTGCCTTTCTTCGTGAGCGCTTAGATGATCGTATTCGTACCGTTGAAGAACTAGAAAACTTCTCAGACTTGCCTGTACTAGGTATCTTCCCTTTTATTAAGAAAAAGAATAAAACCGACTCAGCCATCATATTGGAAGATCGTCATTCAGTAGAAGCAGAAGCATTCCGGTCATTAGTAACTAACCTAGGCTATATAGACTCTGATGGTTTACCTAAAATTATGCATATCACCAGTGCATCGCCTTCAGAAGGGAAGTCCAATACGGCTATCAATGCCGCAATGGTTATCGCTGAAAGTAAAAAAACGGTATTATTGATTGATGCAGATCTTAGAAAACCAAAAGTTGATAAGTATCTAAAGATTACGCATAAAGGTGGCCTAACAGACTATCTTGTTGGCAATGCTAGTATTACTGACGTTATATCACCTACTACGATGAATGGCTTTGATTTGATAGCAGCAGGCGCTCCCGCACCCAGTCCCTCACAGCTACTATCTGATGATAAAATGCTAGCTCTATTAGAGCATGTTATCGATGACTACGACCATATCATCATAGATTCACCACCTGTGTTAGGGCTTGCCGATGCATTAATACTAGCTAACCGATCTAATGCAACACTCTTTGTTGTTGCTAGCAATGAAACCAAAAAAGCTCATATTTCAGATGCGATAAAACGTTTGCATCTTGGTTATGCCAACATCATTGGCTTTGTGTTAACCAAGGCAAAATCATCAGCAAAAGATTACTATAGCTATGACAACTATTATGGTTATAGAGACACAAAAACCGTGAAGCTTGTTTATAATAACGATGATAAATCTACTAGCAAAACTTAATTATTAGGCTCACTTTAAACAAAGCTGTTAAGAAGTGAATATAGTTAAATGGCGGATTTTAATTATGTATTCCTTAAGGAAGCTCTGATCAAGTAAGCTAAATTTCCAGATATTGTTCATATGCAAAATTTTTTAAAAATCTTTTGAAGATGTTGAGTGCTTTTTGAGCAATTTATCATGTATTTCATCCTTTTTATCTAAAATCTGGGCATATCCCAGATTTTAGACAGATTTATCCTAGCAAATGCCTTTTTTGCTGGTATAAATTGGTTAATC
>JALXAX010000130.1 GCA_026991755.1 Thiotrichaceae bacterium
AATCAATATAAAGTCAACATGATAATAATAATAAATAGTATAAAAGTTGTTCTGCAGGCAATTAATAAGTATGTTTCTGTATATATTGTGTGTATATTAATAATAAGTTTTAGATAAGGATTATCAGCAACGTACTTAATTATTGGTCATGTGCTTTTATATATAAGATAGATTTGTTAATTCAATCCATTTTTTGACTTACGAAAACTAACCGAGTTATAAACTAAGAGGAGATTATGAAAATTAATAAGATTATTTTAAAAAGTTTATTGTTGGCAAGCAGTATAGGTTTTTTATCAACATCATCAGCTCAATTGTATAGTCGAGCCAATGGAATGATGATATACGATAGCGATCAGGATATAACATGGCTAGCAAACGCGAACTATGCGGCCACTCAGTATGCTGAAAGTTGTGGCAAACCAACACTACCTGGTGGTGTCATCGATAGCAAAGGCGGAATGGATTGGTACACAGCTGTTGAATATGTAAAAGCACTTTCATTTGGTGGTTATGATGATTGGCGTTTACCGAAGTCTCTCCAGCCTGACACGACATGTGATGACCAATCTAAAGTTGTCGGTTCCTATGGCTTTAATTGCACTGGTAGTGAGTTAGGGAATTTATTCCATGTAGGTCTTGGAGGCCAACCTGGAAAGAGTATCGTTGATGTTCACAATGAAAACTTTGACTTATTCAAAAATATTGAGACACGAACCTACTGGTATGATAACCAGTGGGAAGTTGCACCGCTTATTGCAAGAAATTTACATATGGATCTTGGCTTCCAAAATGCTAATGCAAAAAGTGTTCACTTAATAGTGTGGCCGGTTCGTGATGGAGATGTTGCTGATGAAATAAAGCAGGAGCCGAAACATAGTAAAAAAGACATGAATAATGCATGTGGAATGAAAAACATCGTCACTAAATAATATTAACCATAGATCTTCCGTACTAGTGATAATTTCTATCGGTTGTACGGTTTAAAGCATGAGGAAAAAATGAAAATTAATAAACGAATGATATTGTTAAGCTTATTTATTACCAGCGGAATCAGCTTAACATCGACCGTCTCCGCAGAGTTATTTAGCCGTGCTGGTGGCACAATGATCTATGATAGTGATCGTGATATTACTTGGCTGGCGGATGCCAATTACAGTAAAACAACTTACGATAATACCTGCGGTAAAAGTGGATCCATCGATGGGAAAATGTATTGGCATGCTGCCAAAATATTTGTAGACAATATGGATTTCGCGGGTTACGACGACTGGCGCCTTCCAGGTCTCACGGAGTCTGATCCGAGTTGTGATAATCAGGGTGTAGCAGGTTCATTTGGATACGACTGCTCAGGTAGTGAAATGGGACATATGTTTTATCAAGTGCTCGGCGGAAAAGCTAGAACCAGTATAGCTGATGTTCATAATTCAAATTATGATAATTTCAAGAACATCCAGAGTGCTATTTACTGGGTCGACGAAGAGTTTTCTGCTTTACCCTTTATTGCCTGGAACTTCCAAACCCGTGACGGCTATCAAAATGGTAACTCCAAAAGTATTCGCCTCGCTATTTGGCCTCTTCGTGACGGTGATGTTGCGGACAAACTGATAGAAGAAACAGTACCTGCCACTTGTACACCATAGCATTTATTTTCATAAAGAAAGAAACAGCTGGTCACTGATAATAGCCAGCCTACAAATCTACAAAAATAGAGGAATATAAACATGAAAGCTAATAAACACTTTTTGGCTGTCGTATTGTGCACTTGCGGAGTGAGTATGATGACAACAGCATCTGCTGAGTTGTACGAACGTAACGGTGGCACTATGATTTACGATAGTGATCAGGATATAACCTGGTTAGCAGATGCCAATTATGCCGCTACCCTATACGAAACATCATGTGGAGAAAAGGGGGTTGAAGATGGCAGAATGGGTAACCCCTCCGCGCAAGAAATGGTTAAAAATATGCGCTTTGGCGGTTATACTGACTGGCGTTTACCGGTTACGGAGGAAGTGGATGAGACATGTCAGGTACATTCGGTCACAGGGTCTTCATCATATGGTTGCTCGGGTGGAGAAATGGGATCTCTGTTTTATCATGCTCTAGGTGGCAAAGCAAAACACCGTTTAACACAAACTCACAATAGCAATTATAGCAAATTTCGTAATGTTCAATCAGGAACCTACTGGACCGGCACAGATTTTTCTCCTGTACCTCAGATTGGTATGAATTTCCAGACCAGCGATGGTGCCCAAAATGCAAATTCGAAGAGTGTGAAGTTACTGGTTTGGCCCGTGCGTGATGGTGATGTTGACGCGAGTAGTCATGGTGACAATCACAACCCCTCTAGTTGGGGAAGCGATGAAGCTTGGATGAAATGGAAGAAGCAGCAACGATATCATAACCAGTGCGACAAAGGATCAGTCTCAAAACATTAAAAATAAGACCTTTGTACGAAAGTTATGACGGATAAAATGGCTTGAATTCCCTTGTTTCTGCTAAAAATTTGGTCAATAGCTCGGCTATGACCTTTTTTATGAGAAATAGAGAAAATCAGGCTCATTGCCCTCCCTCCATTTTTTATGCAAAGGTCTCAAAATAAAGGAGCGCTCTGATTAAGCAGGACTGTTCAATGCTAATTTTCTGTTGATTTATGAAACTATAATTTACTTGGAGAGGGGACTTTAGTCCCAAAACTTGTGCAACGAACACCTCTTTTTGGGACTAAAGTCCCCTCTCCGACTAGCATTGAACAGCCCTGTCTGATTAAGCCCGTTAGTTTTAGACGAAAAACTTTTAATGTCTTTCACGAAGTAAGCTATAGTAATTATTATCTTTTAAAGCTTCGAAAAGGTATGAATAATTTTTAACGTTCAAATAATATCTGAATCCTTGATTCAATGCGGATTCAGGTAATAATTTCAGCTTGATCCGAGTACTCTCAGTTCTTTATAGCATCACTTACTTTATATTCTAATAAAAAATACCAGAGTTTTTTATTTAGGATATAAATATATCAGTTAGGTTCAAAATGAAACAAATTACCGTTGACCGTATGCGCTACGGCTCTTTTAAATGCAGGTCGACTTTTAATGGTTTTGTACCAACTTAAAATACCAGGGTAATCTGTTAGGTCAAGGTCAGTGTATTCGTGAATGTGGCAGTAACTAAATGCGACAATATCAGCGAGGGTAATATCTTCCCCTGTTAGAAATACATTGTTGTCCAGTGCTGCTTCCATAATGGGTAGCTGTTGTGATAATTCTTTACCCGCCTCCTCCACCAGACTCCAGTTTGTTTTACCACCAAAAATATCCACTTTAATACGTTCTTCAAAAAAGAAAACCTGCATATTTCTGCCGATATGATGAGCCATTAAATCCATCCATTGATTTATCCGTGCTTTTTTTTCTGGTGTATGTGCATAAAGTTTATTTTTATTTCTCTCTGCAAGAAGTCGACAGATAGTATTGCTTTCATAATAAAATTCACCGTCTATTTCAACCGTTGGCACCATCCCCAATGGATGCCGAGTCAAATGTTTCTTAGATTTATGCTCGCCTTCAATGGCATGCATAATATGCAACTCATAGTGAACATTCAGCTCCTGTGCTGTTAATAATATTTTTGTGAGATTGACTGAAGGAAAACTATAAATGTTCATGTTATTCTCTTTTCGTTGTATATGAGCTGGCATTATGCCATCGTTTGTAAGACATATCTGGTGAAATTAATGCCCAACAAAAGAAACGTCGCTTATTATTTTCTCTAAGTAAAAACTGCCGACATAGGTCATCTCCTTATATTAATAGTTGCAAAAGTATATTCAGTAAAAACCGCGCCCTTCGACTCCTCTCAGGGTGCTACTCTGTAGCCTGAGCGGAGTCGAAGGCGGTGCTTGTATGTAAAAACTTTTGCAACAATTAATATTAGCGCACTAGAAAAAATACTAAATTGTAGAGAAATTCTTAAGTTTTTCCTATAAACGATACTATGCTCCATTCAGATTCGTTTAGTACATTGAGTTGTGAACTTTATGTTGAGCAATATGAAATCCTAGGCAGCTGGATGATGATGTAAAGAAGTATGATAAACATACTCGACAGCTTAGCAAAGGAAAGCAAAACAAAAGATGGCAGCGACATGAGTCTGTCATGGTACGGATGTTAACTTTGCTGCGGTGAGTCGTGGCATGTTGGAACATCTGCAAGCTTTCGAAAATTTTCAGTTATTACTCAGCCATTCGGTGAAAGATTTACAGCAAAAGGCTGATAAGCGCTGGTTAGTCACCATTAAAGACGAAGCTACTTCGGTGACGTGCGAAATCAATGCAGGCTTTGTATTTGTAGGTGCAGGTGGTGCTACGCTTCCGTTGCTATTAATAGTTGCAAAAGTATGTTCAGTAAAAACCGCACCCTTCGACTCCGCTCAGGGTGCTACTCTGGAGCCTGAGCGGAGTCGAAGGCGGTGCTTGTATGTAAAGACTTATGCAACGATTAATACAAAAAGCCAATATTCCTGAAGCCAAAGGCTATGGTGGGTTTCCTGTTAGTGGGCAATGACTGGTGTGCAAGAATCCCGAAATTGTGGAACAGCATCAGGCTAAGGTCTATGGAAAAGCTTCTGTAAACTCGCCACCCATGTCTGTTCCACATTTGGATACACGAATCATTGACGATGAAAGAGCGCTGTTATTTGGCCCCTTTGCGGGCTTTACGACCAAGTTTTTAAAGCACGGTTCTGTTTGGGATTTATTCAAATCCATTAGGCTCAATAATTTGTGGCCTATGATTAATGTAGGGGTGAGAAATATGGACCTAATCCAATACCTCATCAAAGAAGTGCGGCAAGACCGACATGCGCACATGGCCGCATTGCGTGAATATTACCCCGAAGCCAAAGAGAGCGACTGGAAATTAGCAATAGCAGGTCAGCGTGTACAGATTATTAAAAAATGCCCAGAAACAGGTGGGAAAATTCAATTTGGCACAGAAGTGATCAGTACAGCCGATGGCACGTTATCCTCCTTGCTAGGCGCTTCTCCTGGTGCATCAGTACTGGTTCCTATTATTTTGGAAGTCATCGAAAGCTGTTTTTCAGAACAACTGGCAACACCTAACTGGCAGAAAAAGATCAGAGAAATTATCCCGTCTTACGGTATTTCAATCGTCAGTCATAAGCACTTATTTATGTCTATTCGTGAAGATACCTTGGCTACTGTGAACCTAAATTCCTCAGTTAACCGCTTCCAGTATTAAATAAAGTACTGATAGTAATAAAGTAAGCAGCTTTATCTATCTTCACTTATAGAGTGAAGGCGCTACAGCCTATAGAGTAACCCTGCTGAAGCTTCTAAGTTTCGCTAAAGCTCAACTAAGTCTTCGACTGACTGGCTATGTAAAAAAACTCATTAAGGATCAACCATTAATTCCTTTTTTTACTACGCCATTCAGCCGAAGAGAATCACTCTATAGGCTGTCTAACTGAGGATTTTAGGTTGAAGGTTTTGTTAGTCCAATTAGCCACCGGTCATCGACATAAATCTAACGACTTGATCAGGGTTGTCATTAAACTCGTGCTTTTTTGGCTTTAGCCCCATGGCTTCTTCGATCACTTCTTCCAGTGCTTGGTCACTAATGCCATGGCGTAATAAAGGGCGTAACTCAAACTTATGTTCATCGCCCAAGCATAGGTAAAGTGAGCCATCTACCGATAATCTAACGCGATTACAGCTTTCGCAAAAGTGTTGTGAAATGGGAGTAATAAAGCCGATATGCAAATCGTTATCTCTAACTTTGTAATATCTGGCTGGGCCACCACCCGACATAACTCCTGGAATTAAATCAAACTCTTTGGAAAGTGTACTAATAACTTGTTGAAGGTCTAGATAGTTACTACTAGCATTTCTACCTGTGCTACCGACGGGCATTGTTTCTATAAAACGTAGCGTAAAGCCCATATCGCCGCAGTAATTTACGAGGTCAATAAACTCATCATCATTGACTCCCTTCATGGCAACCGTATTAATTTTAACAGGCGCTAAACCTACATCTTTAGCGGCTTGTAGACCTTCTAACACTTCGTCTAACTTACCATTTCCTGTGATTTCCTTAAAACGATCTGTGCGCAGAGAATCTAAACTGACATTAATTCTGTCAACTCCTGCTCGGTGAATATCTTCAGCGTAACGACTCAATAAGGTTGCATTGGTACTCAAAGATAAGTCGTCTAGTCCTTCTAGTGCAGATAGCTTGCTGATCAAGTCGGACAGGCCTTTGCGTACTAAAGGTTCACCACCTGTTAAACGTACACGGCTAACTCCTAAGCGTGTGAAAGCTGCAATTACTCGCTCTATTTCATCAAAGGTTAACCAATTTTCAGGAACCTCAAATCCTTTAAAGCCTTCTGGCATACAATAGAAACAGCGCATATTGCATTTATCTGTTACCGATAAACGCACGTATTCAACGGTTCTACCGAAAGGATCAACTAATTGGCGTTGTGTGGTGGTTTTAGGCGCAGAGTTCATGCTTTTAACTATAACAGGATTCATTTAGAGCGGAATTAATCCTTATCAATGATTAGGGTTTTTCTGCTAAAAAATTAGCTTGAGCTGGTTGGGTACCGTTTTTACCACTGGCGATTAGCTATCCTGTATCATTAACCTATGACAGATACAGCTATCACTCCCACTGCCCTCATTAAACGCACACCATCCAGTAAAAAGTTTGCGACGGAAATAGAGCAACTCTTTACATCAACCAACCCGAAAGGTCGCCGTTTAAAACTTATTCTACATGTTGGTACTCCAAAAACAGGAACGACGAGTGTTCAGGTTTATCTGGATAAAAAACAACGTAAGCTTCGTTCAAAAGGAATTCTCTATCCCAATCGTTTTCATAATCCTAATGCACCTAAACACCAATGGTTTGAGAGGAATTTAGTCAGTGGAAATGTTGAAAGTTTAGTGGAAAACTTTGAAGATATTCTGAATCATGTTGAAGAGCATACCCATACTATCTTGTTGTCATCAGAAGGTATTTACAACCATTGGTGGGATTTTCCTGAAGCCTCGAAAGCTTTATTGCTTGAACTAAATAGCTTGTTTGACGTTGAGATTTGGGCTTGGTTTCGAGAACCAGTAGCGTTTGCAGAAAGCTTTTATAAACAATGTATGCGTAACCCTCAGGTAGATCATATTGCCTGTTATGGCAGGGACTTATCCTTTGCAGAAGTATTAGAAGATCCGTGGTTTAGTCAGCATTTAGATTATATAGGCTTCGTTAATGAATGTGATGAGCTGTTTGGCAAGGAGTCGGTGACAGTATTTGATTGTCAAAATGACACGGTAAAAGCCGTCATTAATCGGCTGGGCTTAGCGACACCTCATGACAATCCTACACCTCGTAAGAACAATTGTATGAACTCGGTTACATCTGAGTTATATCGAGTGATTAACCGCTTGCCACTAGCGGCTAAAGAGAAAGAGAAATTAGTACCGTTTTTAAATGAGCTGGATGTTGCATTAACTCCATATAAAGATCGGGGAGACAATCCTTTAGTCGATGATGAATCTAGAGATAAAATTAATAAAATGACGGCTGAAAGCATGCGGGAGATACAGAAACGTTTCTCCCTGTAATTTTAAGCTAGGCGATACTCGACGTTATAAAAGTTGACTATTTTACCAAATCATTAAGCTCGAAAATGGGCAACAAAATCGCTAACACAATCAGTAGAACAATAATGCCCATAATGATGATCAGTATAGGTTCGAAAATGCTGAGTAATGAAGTTAGCGTGGTATCTGTTTCGCGCTCTTGCTGAGTCGCAGCTCGCTCTAACATTTCATCTAACTTGCCGCTGCTTTCACCGCTGGCAATAAGGTAAACCGTCATTGGCGGGAAGAACTTTGATTGCTCTAATGCTTTGTAGATAGGTGTTCCTTCGCGTACTTTAATAGCCGCTTTTTCCACCGCTTGGCGCATAGGTACATTCTGCATAACTTGTGCAGAAATGCTAAGAGCATCTAAAATAGGTACACCACTAGACGATAGAATACTTAATGTACGAGCAAAACTTGCGGTATTAGAGCCACGAACCAAGCGCCCTACTAGAGGTATTTTCAGCTTGAATTTATCAAAGCGATAGCGCCATT
The DNA here is from genome assembly GCA_026991755.1 of Thiotrichaceae bacterium. Classification (GTDB taxonomy): domain Bacteria; phylum Pseudomonadota; class Gammaproteobacteria; order Thiotrichales; family Thiotrichaceae; genus HyVt-477. The sequence goes on from JALXAX010000130.1 coordinate 8,162, forward strand.
CGGGTATCAATAGCAGTCGTTTAAACAGAAAGATAAAGATAACAAAACTAATTACCACATAGATGCCATAACCCGTAATAAAATCACTTAACGCCAGAATTGCCTGGGTCAAAATAGGTAACTCTTGATCCATATCCTGGAAGACGGTCACTACTTTTGGCACTACATAACCGAGTAAACCCGATACGATACTAATTGCCATAAACACTAAAATAGCAGGGTAGAACATGGCGGTAGAGATTTTTTGTTGCATCTCCTGACGGCTTTCTGTGTAGTCGGCAAGGCGGTCTAATACGGCATCTAAATGACCTGATTTCTCACCCGCATCAACGGTTGCCTGATAAAGGTGAGGGAAGGCATTGGGAAACGCTTTCAATGCATTAGCCAGTGAATGGCCTTCTATCACGCGTGAGCGCACGGCAGACATAATCCGCTGTACGTTTTTCTTTTCAGTTTGCTTAGCGGTTGTGGCAAGTGCTTCTTCAAGAGGTGCGCCTGATTCAAGTAGCGTAGCGAATTGTCGTGTGATGATTGCCAAGTCAGCAGGCTTCATTTTACCGCGATTAGTTTTACCACTGGTATTATGCTTGCTGGACTCTTTGACCTCTTCGACATCAATGGGTGTGTTACCACCATCGCGTAAAATCTGACGGACTTGTCGAGCCGTATCAGCCTCTAAGATGCCTGTTTCTTCAGCACCCTGGCTATTGAGTATGGTGTATTCAAATGCTGGCATGAGTTATCCGTTACGCATCTTCACGGGTAACACGTAACACTTCTTCAAGCGTTGTTTTACCTTCCATAATCAGGCGTACTCCATCTCTACGAATACTTGGAGATTGTGTTCTAGCGTATTGCTCTAGCTCTTGCTCACTTCTGCCATCGTGGATCATATTGCGTAGATGATCATCAATGGTGACCAATTCATAGATACCGCTACGCCCTGCATAACCCGACTGATTACAGTGCGGGCAGCCTTTAGGATGGAATAAGGTAGGCGGGTTAACGGGGTCTATTTTTAAAAGTTTGGTTTCGGTTTCATCGGCTACATAGGGTTCTTTACACTGTTCGCAAAGCAGGCGTACCAAGCGTTGAGCGATTACACCAATTAAGCTGGATGATAGTAAATAGGGTTCAACGCCCATATCGCGTAATCGTGTGACTACGCCCACTGCTGTATTGGTATGCAGGGTTGAGAAAACCAAATGCCCCGTCAAACTAGCTTGTACCGCAATTTCACCAGTTTCCAAATCACGTATTTCACCGATCATTACCACGTCAGGGTCTTGGCGCAAAATGGCGCGTAGGCCACGGGCAAAGCTCATATCTACTTTATTATTAACTTGAGTTTGACCAATGCCTTCAATGTAATACTCGATAGGATCTTCAATCGTGAGGATATTTCTAGTGCTATTGTTTAGGTCAGTCAATGCCGCGTAAAGTGTCGTTGTTTTACCAGAACCTGTCGGTCCCGTTACTAGAATAATACCGTGAGGTTTTTTGATGAGCTGCTGCAAGGTTTGCTGAGTGTATTCAGCCATGCCTAAATGCGTTAGATTTAAGCGTCCTGCTTGCTTGTCTAGTAGGCGCATTACAATACGCTCGTTATGTCCAGAGGGTAGCGTTGATACACGTACATCAACAGGCCGGCCTGCAACGCGCAAGGAAATTCGTCCATCTTGGGGGATGCGTTTTTCTGCGATATCTAGCTTCGCCATGACCTTGATACGCGAGATAACTAAGGGTGCAAGTGCCTTGGGCGGCTGTAATACCTCACGTAAAACACCATCAACCCGCATTCTTACGGTCATGCGATTTTCATAGGTTTCTATATGGATATCTGAAGCATCTTCTTTAATTGCCTGAGTGAGCAAGGCATTGATTAGGCGAATAATCGGCGCATCATCTTCGGCTTCGAGTAAGTCTTCAGGTTCGGGCAAAGCATCCGCGAGATCCGCTAAATCTAGCTCGTCACCCAAGTCATCCATCATCGCTTTCGCGCCTGCATCACCTCTATCATAGTGATTGGCTAACAGCCTATTGAAAGCATCTTCTTCAACGGCTTCGAATTGGATGGGGCTATCAATAACACGGCGTACTTCACTAACTGCTTGGGGTGTAAGGCCTGGTTTGAAATAGGCAGTGATTTCATTACCTGTATCAGATGAGTAAACAATGTTCAGTACTACACCGTGACGCTTGGCGAATCCGTAAGGAATGTCTTGTATTGTTGTATTAGTTTTGTCTAAAGCATTGACCGAGTCAGTATCGGTAATATCTACCGTATTACTATTATCAAGTGTTGTCATATTAGCTCCCTAGTAATCATCAATGATAGGGATATTCTTGATAGATGAATGCTGTTTTGGTGTTTTTTGACGGTGTTTAATTGCAGGTACATGTGCAGGTCTAGGTGGTACATTTTTCCTAATACTAGCTTTAGCTTTAGCTTTAGGTTTGGCGAAAATGTTTTTTAAGCTAGGGAAGGCATTTGCACGGTGCTTGAGCGTTCCTCTTCTGAGAATATTGCTACTCTTTTGTCGATGTTGAATCTTAGAGTACTTCTCATTGGTATAGACACTTGATGTCAGATGGTCACGCAAAATCACAGGGTGGATAAAGACCATTAGGTTCTGTTTTTCTTTAGTGGTTTGATCATGTCGGAATAGACCACCTACTACAGGCAAATTACCCAATACAGGCACTTTCTCTTGTGTGTCTCTAAAGGTGTCTTCGATTAACCCACCGAGTACTAAGACTTCACCATCTTCAACCATTACGTTAGTGGTTATTGATCGTTTATTGGTAATAAGGTCTGATGCGCCCGCATTACTAGCAGCCAAGCTTGAGGTTTCCTGAAAGATAGCTAACCTAATACTAGTGCCTTCGTTGATTTGTGGCGTTACTCTTAGCGTTAAACCTACGTCTTGACGCTGGATTGTTTGGAATGGATTAGACGCCCCACTACTTGCTCCTGTATTTGAAAACGAGCCTGTAATCAACGGAATATTCTGACCTACAATGATCTCAGCTTCTTCATTATCTATGGTTACTAAAGTAGGGGTAGATAGAATGTTAGTAGCTCCATCTGAAGCTAAAGCATCCAGCAATCCAACAAAATCACGACCACTGATAGTGCCACCAATACCAAGCACCGCACCTGGTGCTATAGAGGTACCACCTGTTGAAAGTAATGTTCCTAAATTATTTCCACCTGCACCTGCAAAAGTAGAGCTAAGAATGGGGCCAGACTTATCACCGTTTTGTCCTGTGCCGTTAAAACCAAATTGCACCCCTAATGTTGCAGATAAATTAGTACTAACTTCCGCTACAATGGTTTCTATCATGACCTGTGCGCGACGTACATCCAGCTTTTTAATAACACGTTGCAAATTCTTTAAAACATCTGCATCCGCTGTAATGATCAGCGAGTTACTCGCATCATCAGCCTGAATATCGACATTAGAGGTACTTCCTCCTGAAGAGGAACCTTGGCGTTGAGCTGTTTTAGCTTTGCCATCTTTGTTGGCGATAACACTAGTTTTTGATAAACCTTGTAGTACGTTGACCAGATCGGTAGCTTTCGCATAACGCAGATAGACAACCTTAGTTCTGCCTTCAGCTTTTCTGGGTACATCCAGTTTTTTCACAATATCTTGAATTCTTTGACGAGTCGATAAATCACCCGATACCAATAAACTATTGGTTCTTTCATCCGCAGATATTTTATCTCCCGCTCTTACAATCTTGCCGCCAAGGCCACTTTTTCCTGATTTACTTAAACCCTCAATGGTTTGCACAATCTTCTTGGCGTCCGCATATTTGATAGGGATAACGGTTATATGTTTCTCATTAGAGCGATCCATACGCTTAATAATAGCGGCAAGGCGTTCAAGATCAGCTGCACGCCCAGACATGACAACAGAGTTACTTTCAGCATGATGCTGGATTTGTACATTTCTGGAAAGAGGACGTAAGGCGCTTACAATAGATAACGATCCTACATTATGGATAGGTACAAGCCTGGTGACCAATCTTTCAGAAGGCTGGGTTTTTGGGTCGTCAATAATGGGGTGGGTTTCTTGTTTAGCAATATTGGCAGGTACTACCTTAGTGATATTACCTGTTTCAATAACAGCGTAACCATGCACTTGTAAAACAGATAAGAAAGTATCGTACAGCTCATCTTCTGAAAGCTCACGATTGGTGATAACAGAAACGTTACCGCCTTTAACTCGAGGGTCGATAATAAAGTTTTTACCAGTAAGCTTTGAAACCACGCCAATTAATGTTCGAATATCAGTATTAGCCAAATTCAACTGTGTGGCGCCTTCTGCAACAGCTGCCTTATTACTGGCCACGAGCAGAAGTAAGATCATCCCTTTCAGTACAGTTCTGTTAAACTGATTGAATATTGTGTGTGTCATATTTTCTTTATTCTTAATTAAACAAACCATACGTACTATCCGTGTCGCATGGTTCAAAACCTGTTTAGGTTGAATATATCCCCATATCTGAAAACTATTCTGGCTCACTAAGAAACAAACATGAGGATGGTTCTGTCTCAGCCTAATCCTAACTAGACTTGTCCAGAAACTCCGTTCAGACTTATTCAGATGTTCCTTAACATTATACCAAATACTAGGAATTGTTAAGTAAAGTAATGTTAATCAACTGAGGTAGTTGATTATTTACTTACCTGGCTGTCCTTAGAGCTAAAGGGGATTGGCTAGCTATTCACGAGACATAAATTTCCCCGTAGATGTATTTATCTTAACAGCCTCACCTGCATCAAGGTACTCAGGCACCTGAATTTCAATACCTGTTGATAAAACAGCCGTCTTAGTGCGCGAAGAGGCTGAGGCACCTTTAATTTTTGGAGCCGTTTCAGTAATAGCCAAGCTTACGGTTTGTGGTAACTCTATACCTAATACTTTATCATCCATCAACAAGGCTGTTATACCTTCCAAGCCCTCTGTGATATACCCCATTTGCTCTGATAAATCGTCTCTTAACAGGCTGTATTGACTATAGTCTTCCATGTTCATAAAGACTTCATAATCACCGTCGGTATAAGAATATTGAACGGGAACACGGTTACAGTCTGCTTCTTTAAGCATATCGTCCGTCTTGTAGCTTTCATCCCGCTTTTGACCTGTTTGCAGATTATTGAAGCGAACTTTATACAGCGTTGATGCACCACGCGAAGAGGGACTTCTAGACTCTACTGATTTTACAACATGAGGTTTACCGTCTAGTTCAACGATCATTCCACGTTTTAAGTCACCTGCTTTTGGCATGAACTGCTCCAGTCTATTATTATAAGTGCTGATAAAGCGCGCATCATAGCGATTTTCGTTAGCTAGAGGAACCCAAGAGACTGTGAAAGTATTCAAAAAAATGCAGTTTGTAGGGTGTGCTGAGGCATGAAGCGCACCATAAGTGCATGATAAACGGTGCGCCTCCTCCGTCGGCACACCCTACATATGAATACTTTCATAAGCTCTTAATCAGAGCTTCCTTGAGGAAGTTAATAAAAACTCAGTTCTCAAGAAACCCAACGCATAATTAGCACTAACCAAGATATTTCGCTCTCGGTTGTCATAAGGAAGCGTTAGCTTCTTTGAACGAATGTCGGTTTTAGAAGCCACTGCAATCCACACCGTACCGACAGGTTTCTCCTCAGAGCCACCTGTAGGGCCCGCTACCCCTGATGTAGCAATGGTGTAATCTGTCTGTAATAACTCTCTGGCATTTGCTGCCATTTGCTCCACGACTTGTTGGCTTACCGCACCATGCTCCTCAATATCTTCTGTGGATACATTGAGTATATTTATTTTCACATCATTCGCGTAAGAAACAATGCCCCCTTTGAAATAAGCAGAACTACCCGATAGCCGTGTTAATAGCCGACTGATGGAACCACCTGTGCAACTTTCAGCGGTGCCTAGTGTTTTGCCTTGTGCTATGAGTAGATTCCCCACCACCTCTTCGATAGTTTCTTTCTCATAGCCGTAGATGTATTCACCGATGAGAGCGGGTAGTTCATCCACTTTTTGCTGAACTATTTTTTCTAAATCAATATTAGCATCTGCCGAAGCTTCCCCAGATATGCGTAAACGCACCGCACCTGGCGAGGGCAGGTATGCTAGTTTTAAGGAATATTGGTTGAGTGATTCAGCCCAATCCTCAATGATCTTAGCAATTTTAGATTCAGCAGCTCCCATAGTGCGTACTGTCTTATGAACAAGGGTAGGCGTGTCAAAGTGTTTTGCAAGCCTTGGGAAACCTTCTTTTTGAAGAATCCCGCGCATTTCATAAGGCACACCTGGCAACGAAATATAAACGGTATCGTCTTTTTCAAACCACATGCCGCTAGCAGTACCTCTTTCATTCGGTAAAGTAATACAGTCTTTGGGGAGTAATGCCTGCTCTTCATTTACCGCATTAAAAGGCACATCGTATTTTTTATAAAGCCCTTCCAGCCTCTTCAAAATATCGGTATCTAAAACCAGCTCAGTATCGAAGTACTTACATAACGTATGCTTGGTTAAATCATCTTTAGTGGGCCCCAGACCTCCTGTGATAATGACGACTTGTGCCCTCTTAGTGGCATCATTTAACGCATCAATAATATGCGCTTCTTCATCCGTAATACTACAAGTTTGATGGACTTGGATACCCATTAGGCTTAATTGCTCACCTATCCATGCGCTGTTGGTATCAATGGTTTGACCGATGAGTAGTTCATCACCGATTGCTATTATCTCGGCAAACATAGTTATTTCCTTCTAGGGTTAAGGGTTAATTGTTTAATGACGTTCTACTTTTCAGTTTACTGAAGTGTTAATATGAACAAGAGACCTTCTACAAGGTCTCGAATACGGTGTTGATGATGACATAGACGCATCATCCAATAAATACATAAGCCCTAACTATCACCTGAATTCGTGACTTCACTACGGCACAGTGAATAAGCTATTGATTCATCACGGGTTTAAAAAATGCCCGCTTAACCTAAGGGTGAAACTAAGATTTTTTAAATTCCCGTGCTAAACCAATATCTTATCCCTTGTTATCCGCATTGAAGTCACGGACTCAGGTATCAATTAGATTAAGACAAGTTCTAAGAATTGTAAGAGGATATTACTTTGGATCGATACATAATCATCTACTTAGGTGGAGAACAACCTGCTAGCCCCGAAGCGGCACAAGAACACATGGAAAAATATCGTGAATGGTTAACATCTTTAGGGGATGCTATTGTAAGCGCATTAAACCCTTTGAAAGATACACACGTCATTAGCCCTGAAGGGGAAGCCACCATTGGTAGCTCAACCGCTATGTCGGGTTTCACTATTCTCCAGGCGAATTCTTTAGAGGCGGTGATAGAGATGTCAAAATCTTGCCCTTTTCTGGAAATTGGCGGCACGCTTGAAGTTTCTGAATTGATGCAAATGGGTCAGTAAGCTTTTTTGTTGAGTGTGCGGCTTAAGAGACTGTGAAAGTATTAAAAAATGCTGTTTGTAGGGTGTGCTGATGCACGAAGCGCACCATAAGTGCATGATAAATGGTGCGCCTCCCCCGTCGGCACACACTACATATGAATACTTTCACAAGCTTTTAAGTCGCCATGTCCTAAACCAGAAGCTATTGGAAGTGGGGTATTAATTAGTTGCAAAAGTATGTTCAGTAAAAACAGCGCCCTTCGACTCCGCTCAGGGTGCTACTCTAGCCTGAGCGGAGTCGAAGGCGGTGCTTGTATGTAAAGACTTATGCAACGATTAATATTAGGGCCTGTGAAAGTGTCATTTCAAATAGTATTAAACAGCCCTGCTCAGTCTCTAAAATTAGTAAACTGTACAGGTACTCCCAAACTTTCTTTGCGCAACATAGCCATTACTTTCTGCAGTTCATCACGTTTTTTGCCTGTAATGCGCACTTGATTACCCTGGATTTGTGATTGTACTTTAAACTTTCCTGCTTTAATCAGCTTGGTAACTTTACGACCTGCATCACCATCTAAGCCTTGTTTTAAAGAAATATTCTGACGAACGCTCTTTAAAGATCCTTCATGATCTTGTACATCTAAAGCACCTGTATCAACACCGCGCTTTGCCATCTTAGAGCGCAATACATCACGCATTTGTTTTAATTGAAACTCACCTTCGGCTTTTAATGTAATTTGCTCATCGTTTAGGGTAAAAGTACAGTCATAGCCCTTAAAATCAAAGCGTGTACTCACTTCTCGGTTAGCTTGGTCAACGGCATTTCGAAGTTCGTGCAGATCAACTTCAGATACAACATCAAATGATGGCATGGTTTATCCTTTTGTTCTGGTATGAGTTAGAAAGTTTAGACTATTCTAGCGTATTCATTCTTCGTATTGGAGAAATACCAACCCTTACCCCTTCAAACTCGCAATAAACCGCGCGATCTTCGTAACAGAAGGGTTGCTTGCTTTTGATCAGACGTAATCCGTGTGGAAAAATGCATTCATCATCAAAGCTGTCATTAGTGCAGCCAATAAGGACAGGGAACTGAGAGGTGTTCAAAACCCAAAAGTCATGATGATTGATATGATCGGGGTCTTCGGCTTCATCATATATTTTCACGCCATTCTCTTTATGGCTCGCAAAACTCTCTAATAAGAAAATATCGTGATAAAAAGTATCTTCTATCGCTTCATCAAGTAACACGCCCATATGGTTGCGGGAGACGTAGGCAACAATATCTATATTATCATTGGTTTTCTGATTGATAAGTTCATAGAGCTGCTTTTTATTGGTGATGTCTTTCATCCCTGGAAAAGAATAATAAGCATCTATATGGCCTTTCATGATGATGCTTTCGAAGTGATCAAAATAGCGATATTCTTCGCGTATTTTTTTGATGCGTATCATCGTTGTCAGTGTGTCGTTGAATCTTTTGGAGTTAGCAACCACTTTGCATTCGACCATAGGGTCTATGTGTTTTTGTTTGATTAACCCAAGGTGGTATAAGCCTACATTAATTTTATCGCCTATAAAGTTGAATAGTCTGGAGACTGGGTTGTTAGGCCCAAACCATTTTTCCAGGAGTGTTAGCAGGTAACTTAGCGCAAATACTTCCAATAGAGGTGCCAACCAAGAGGATGTAAACCAGCTAAGGAAAGTTGATGTTAACTTTGTAGTTGCAGAGAGAACCCACTGAAATAGTGCTGAAGCGATGAGTTTTGCCTCAGTTAAAAACAGTAGTTTATTAAGAAAACCTAACCAATAGGCAACTAAAACAAAAATAACAAAAAAGAATAAGAATGAAAAAATATTTTTTAGCTTGGCTTTCAGGTTAAGCCTAATGTAAAAGTTTTTTACTTCTGTGAAGCCACTAGATAAGTGATCAATAACGTTACGTTTAAGCCATTGTATTAGTACATTATCGACGAACCAGCGTTTAATAAGAAGCAGGGTTGCTTGAATAAAGGTTAGACCTTTTAGAAAAGTAATCGCTTTAAGTTTGGAGGCAAACCATAAAGAAAGGATGCTTGCTTTAAATACAACGGCAATTGCAAACATATAACCCATCAGCCATTCGTAACTGGCTGTATGGACGTGCTTGAGAGAGTAGATGAGGGCAACAGGTACAACAACAGCCAGAAGCGCTTTATATCTACGTTGCATAAAGCGCTATAGGGATCTTTGTTGGTGTAATAGTAACAACAAGGTCATCTTTACGCTTCTTCTGAAGCAGAATCAGTAGTGTAGACGCCCGTTAGTTTTTTCCACATGATGGAAGCGCTTAAGCCAAACCAAATCAACATACCCACACCAACAGTTGCAGCCCAACCCGCTTGTTTAAATTGAGCGACATCTATGATGTTGTATTGCTGTAAACCCCAAATAAAAGCACCGATGATGATAACCGTTACTAAGGCTCCAAAATAACCGAGGCTTTGAAAGATGGATTTAATGGCGAGTAGCCACAATGCCATCATAATGAGAATACCAAAAGGCTTGAAGCCAGAAAGAAGATCATCCACATTTGAGATGTAATGAATAAAATGGTGACCGCTTGGATTCCAGGTGCCTAGTGCTAACCCCATGGACATTATTAGCGTCATCCACCAGCCGATATGAGTTACTTTTTTACCATTTTTTGTGGTTGATGTTTTGCTGATGAACCCTGGAAGCATTGTTTTCCCCTTTTTTTAAAATGCCTGTGTAGTTTATCATAAATTAAACCTAGATTCCTCAGTTGACCGCTTCCAGCTATCATTAAGTAATTGATAAACTGTTAATAAGTTATTTTAATTTTCACTCTTAGAGTCAAAGCGCTACAGCTTATAGAGCAACCCTGCTGTAGCTTCTAAGTTTCGCTAAAGCTCAACTAAGTTTTAGACTGATTGGCTATGTAAAAAAACTCATTAAGGATCAACCATTAACTCCTTTTTTTACTCGGCTTTAGCGTCCTGCGTCGCCCTAACACCTACATCCCTGTAGGTGTACGCCACTCAGCCTAAAAGAATTACTCTATAAGCCGTCCAACTGAGGATTCTAGGTTAAACATAATCTGTTGGATTCTGGGACTATAGTGTTCGATATTCAAGAGGTTAAATCCTTCCAGTCGCCTAAAATACTGTGTTGTAAATTGAAAATACCTAGAAACAAAAAAGCCCCTTCGCAGAGGAAGAGGCTTTAACGTGTTTCATTTGTCACTACCTATGAACGATTTACTTCATCGTAAACTCAGGTAGTTTCTTTTCTGCTAAGACTTTCTTCAAAGTAACATAGTCAGGCATACCATTCTTGTAAGGAGGGTAATCTTCACCCTCAATCAATGGTAGTAAGTACTCACGACATGCATCGGTAATACCGAAACCATCTTCACTGATGTATTCCATAGGCATCATTTTTTCAACGTTAGCGATGTCTTTTAAATCACCTGAGCCGATTTCCCACGTGTAAGGATCGTTAGAAGTACGGATAATCGCTGGCATTACAGAGTTTTTACCTTCAAGCGCCATGTTTACCGCAGCTTCACCTAGTGCATAGGCTTGCTCAACGTCTGATTTAGAGGCCAAGTGGCGTGCTGCACGTTGTAAGTAATCAGCAACTGCCCAGTGGAATTTATAACCCAATGCATCTTTAATCAGGTTAGCAACAACAGGAGCAGCACCACCTAATTGAGCATGACCAAAGTCATCACGTGTACCTTGCTCTGCCAGAAAGCGCCCATCTGGCCAAGCTGTGCCTTCAGATACAACAACCGTACAGTATCCATGGCTTTTTACTTTCTCGTCAACTAACGCAAGGAATTTCTCTTGATCAAATTTGATTTCAGGGAAAAGAATAACCACTGGAATATCGTTATCTTCATCAGCCGCTAATGCGCCTGCTGCTGCAATCCAACCTGCATGACGACCCATTACTTCGAGTACGAAGATTTTGGTCGATGTGGCTGCCATTGACGATACGTCATAGCTTGCTTCACGTGTAGATACTGCAATGTATTTAGCTACAGAACCGAAGCCAGGGCAGTTATCCGTAATAGGTAGGTCGTTATCAACCGTTTTTGGAACGTGTATAGCTTGAATAGGGAAGCCTGTCTTTTCAGAAAGCTGAGATACTTTTAGACACGTATCAGCCGAATCACCACCACCATTATAGAAGAAATAGCCAATGTTATGCGCTTTGAAGACTTCGATTAAACGATCATATTCTGCTTTGTTGTCTTCCAAGCTTTTCATTTTATAGCGACAAGAACCTACCGCTCCTGATGGCGTATGCTTTAGTGCCGCAATGTCTTCATCAGATTCTTTGCTGGTATCAATTAGGTTTTCCATCAATGCACCGATGATGCCATTCTGGCCTGCATAAACCGTACCGATTTTATCAGGGTGTTTACGAGCCGTTTCAATAACACCACAAGCTGAGGCGTTGATCACAGCGGTAACACCACCTGATTGAGCATAAAAAGCATTTTTTACTGACATATTGTTCTCCTATGGAATGATATATTTTACTGTATTTCTTACTAATTCAAATTCTTGTGGATAGCGGTATAGTGGTGCATATGCCTAATGAAGTCATCGGCTACGTGCGTTACCTCTAGTGTATAGTTCTAAAGATTTCATGTCTGCGTTGTTATTCTGGAACGGTGGTTACTTCGCCATCAGGAGTAGTTATTTTGTAGGTGAAACCTACAAAGCAATCAGATTTTTGATAGAAAAGTTAGCAATAGCCGTAGATATTGGTCACTTTTATAGCGAAAGCTGGCGAATTATAGTCTCAGAAAAACGATACATGACTTGTTCAGAGCTTCCTTAATTGCTGTTTTTTCACATTGGTTGCACATGATACTTGACTCATGCGCACAAATCATATGTTTTATGAGTTAATCCTACACAGATTAAACTTATTACACAGTGAGATTACCAAATAGCTTTAGAAAAATACAAAAATGGATTAGTCACACTGATCCCATCTTGATCATAAGGAGCTTTAAGTGTTGCTACTATTTGCGTGGCTTTTTTAGGTTTCAGTTTGTTTGAGTAGTATTTCAGTGATTTTGAGAGGCTGTCATCACTGTATTTTACTTCGATAAGCTCTTCCAGTACGCCTTCTTTGATAATAGCAAAATCTACTTCTCTGCCTTCTTTGTCACGGATATAGTGTAGCTCACAGTGGTAGCCTTCATAGTCTTCCCAGTAGTGAAGGCGTTTTAGCAGAGTGGTTGCTATTAGGTTTTCAAAACGTGCGCCTTCGTTATCCATAACGTCTGCGTTATCAAAAAAATAGACTTTGGGTGGTTTTAGAATAGCTCTGGGAATTGAGCGAGTATAGGGCATGACTTTGAAAATTAGGTACATGTGTTCGAGTGATTCAAGCCACGAGCTTACGGTTGGAGGTGATACTTGGATGTCCTTCGCCAAATTTGAGGCGACGATCATCCCACCTACACGGGTTTTTAATAGATCCAGCAGTAGTTTGAGGTTTTGTATGTTTTTGATGCTTTCCAGTTCGCGGATATCTTCTTGTAATACTCGTTCAAAGCGCTCTTTTCGCCATCTTCTGCTTTCTCTGGGGTCTGCTTGCAAAAAAGGTTCTGGAAAACCACCGAAGGTCATTAGTCGATGAAATATTTCTTGAGGGGTGCTTTCTTTTGCAAGGCTTGGTGGGACTTCATCTAGTGTGAATGGGTGTAACCTCCAGTAGTGGTAACGACCCATTAATGAGTCTCCACCCTTTCGGTATAAATCTAGCCGTGCTGAGCCAGTAACTAGAATGGAATGCTGTTCTCCAGCAACATCGTAAAGGCCTTTGATCCATGTTTTCCATGTTGGGTATTTATGAAGTTCGTCAAAAATAAGCAGATTGTCTTGATCAGCCCATTTTTTTTGTAGGATGCTTTGGCGGTCGTCATCATAATCCCAGTTGAAATAGCGACCAGAGGGTGATGAGATGAGTAGTTCTTTTGCCTACTTGACGTGGACCGCCGATAAAAACCATTTTGGTCTGTAAGTCCTGTTGAATATGATGGGTTATATAGCGCATTCAGACTATTTTAAAGTATGCTTTAGTTTAGTCAAGACTATTTTATAGTGGGCTTTAAAATAGTCAGCTATGTTTTCTTTTCAGCTAAGTCACAGGAATTCTTGTCAGAATTAAGAGACGCCAATGTGAAGTTGGCACAAAAAAGCCCTAACAGTATGTCACTGTCAGGGCTTTTATTTGTAATGCTCAACCCACTAGTGGGCTAGTAACTCGTAACTACAGACTTTGGTAATAATCAATCAAAATCTTAGCCACTTCAGGACGTGAGAACTCTTTAGGTGGCGCTTCGCCATTACCTAGCATTTCACGAACTTTAGTACCTGATAGAAGCACAAAATCTTCTTTCTCATGGTCATCCACTTCACGCATCATCACTACTTTGTTTAGCTTCTTAGACCAAGCTGTATGGTCAGCCATGAAGATTTCGATTTCCATTGCGCCTTCTGGTACTTCGTCATCGAAGATAGTCTGAGCATCAAAGTCACCGTAGTAATCACCTACTCCAGCATGGTCACGACCGATAATGAAGTGAGTAGCGCCCATGTTTTGACGGAAGTAAGCATGCAACACACCTTCGCGTGGTCCTGCATAAAGCATGTCGTAACCATAGCCTGTTACCATTGCGCTGTTTTCAGGGAAGTAAACTTCAACCATTTTACGAATAGCCGCATCACGAACAGGTGCAGGAATATCACCTTCTTTAAGTTTGCCTAGTAACATGTGGATAACCAGACCATCACAACCAAGACGTTCCATTGCCATGTGACAAAGTTCTTCGTGTGCTAAGTGCATAGGGTTACGTGTTTGGAAAGCAACAATCTTGTTCCAACCGTGCTCTGCAATTTCATTACGGATTTCAACCGCAGTACGGAACGTGTCAGGGAATTCAGTTTGGAAGTAGCTGAAGTTCAATACTTGGATTGGACCAGAAAGTGCGATTTGCCCTTGAGTATTGAAAGCTTGAACACCTGGGTGATCCATATCTTCAGTACGATAAACCTTTTGTGTCATCGTCTTCATTTGTGCATCAGTCACTTCTTCAACCGCATCCACATCCATAACAGCAATGACAGGATTGCCGTCTACATTGGGGTCACGTAATGCGATACGTTTTGCATCACCAATTGCGTCTGTGTTTTCAAGTAAGCAGAGCACAGGAACAGGGAAGAAAGAGCCGTCTGTTAAGGTCATTTTTTCTGCTGCACCCATCGCATCAGCTACATTCATGTACCCTTTCAATGGATTAAAATAACCACCACCCATCATCACTGCATTAGCGGCAGCTTGTGAACTGATGACTACTGAAGGTAGCGATTCAGCTTCTTTGCTAAGCTTTTCATGTTCGGCAACGTCATAGACGAAACGTGGTTGTAGTTCGTCAGAACCAATTGGTTTAATCATCCTTTAATCCTCGTATCTACGACCCAAGTGGGAGTAGTGGTAGTTAAAATGTGCTGTTAAATAATAATGATAGAGTTATACAGGTACTATACAAGCACTATACAAATAGCATATACACTATTATTTGGAGCTGAAAATAGGGTAATTTCATGAGCGTATAGGCTGAGGTGTTATCCCTCAACGTTATAGCAACTTTATAAAATAGTTAATGGTTAGTTCCACCCGTTTAGGCTGTTAGCTAAGCGAGCCTGCCTAACAAACTGGAAAAGACTACTCTTATTACCCTCTTAAGTACAGGGTAGAAAAACTTCTAGATCTATAAATAATACTTATGGTGTATTATAAATAATTTGATGTTGATTTATAACCACATGATTTGTCGTTAAAACAAGCATATATAATCAGCAGAGACCATTGTAAATAGTAATACAATGAATTGACACCTTCAATAAATCTGATGTAAATCATTATTCAAGTATCGTAGCCCGTATGGAGTGCAACGCAATACGGGAAGCAGCGTACAATCACAATATCATATAAAACAATACTATCTATTTCTACCGACTATCATTATTATGCGAGCTTATAGTTCCCCCGTATTCCGTAAACTCCATACGGGCTACGTCTCTAATACATGGCGTTAAAGTTTGGGATTCTTCTTTCTGGCGAGCCATCAAACCTAAGTTAATGGAGGGAGGGCTAGATGTCTTTTCACTTGTTTTTTAACGGCTCGATGAGGTACTCAAGCCCATTGAGTTTTATCTCGATAGTCAGCTTCATCAACATGCCTAGCTGACCTGTAGGCAATCCTTTATCTTCAAACCAGAGTAGATAGGCTTCGGGAAGGTCAATCAGTAATCGTCCCTGGTATTTGCCAAAGGGCATTTCCCAAGTGGCTAGTTTTTTTAGGTCTTCTGGCTCAAACATAAATGAATATTAGCCAAACTTAAGCCCTGCTGCAAAACCTGCAACTGCGCTCAGGCCTCGGCTGGTGATATGGCTAAGTCGGTCTGTTAGAAAGCCAGCAAAGCTTTGCATGCTGTTGACCACAGCCGTTGTTGTGCTTTTTAACCCTTCGTCACTGATAGTAGTGAAGCCGTAATACTCACTAGCAAACATAATAACGATTGCGAGACCGGCCATAAATAGAGCAATTTTTAGCGCTTTCTTGGCGAAATAGCCAACTGCCAGACCGATAAGGAAAGGCGCTCCTACATTCCCCAATAAAAAGCCTTGTAAATTTTCGTTATTCACACTGGTTACCCTTCTTCACTAAAACGGTATTCTTTGATGACCCACTCAGGCTCACTGCACGTCAGTACCAAACAGGATGGTCCGCCTCGTGTTCTTGTTCTTCCTGCTGCACCAGGGTTAATGATCCACGGTAGTTCGTCTTTGTCTTGCAGCATTTTATGGGTATGTCCGTAGACGATGACTTTTGCATCAGGATAGGCTTTTCTGAGAGAGTCATGACTAGGTTGGTGCATACCGTGTTCGTGTCCATGCTCTATGGCGACTTTCCCGCCAGGTAGGTCTATTTGTATACTATTTGGAATATTCCCTGCGTTTAAATACATATCATTATTACCTGCAACCGCATAAATCTTACCTGTTTTAGGTTTCATGGCTGTCAAGATGGCTTCACTACAAATATCTCCGGCATGAATAGCATAGTCACATTCGGTAATGAGCTTCGTAATGCGCTCATCAAGGTGTGCATGTGTATCGGAGATGATGGCTACTGATAGGGTCATAGGCTCAAGTCTTAAAGATATTCTGGTGTTACATTTTTTTAAGGAACCTCTGATCAAGTCATGAGCGGTTTTCTCGAAGCTGAAATTGCCCATTTTTTGCTTAAAAATCTCCCTAATAGAGCAACTATTAGCTCCATTTTTAAGCAAAAACTGAACAATTTCATCTGTCGAGAAATTCCACCCGACTTAATCAGAGATTCCTTAAGGAAACTCTGATCAAGTCAAAAAATTGGAAGCGACACTTTAGTGTCGCCCATAAACTATTGAAATAAAGTTGTTTTGGGCGAGGCTAAAGCCTCACATCCTACTTGATCAGAGGTTCCTTAAGAGGTCTTTGCTATGAAAGAGGCTCTCAAAGTGATTTGTGAAAGAAAGGGAGTGTACAGATAAAAGTATAGACGGGCAAAAAGTGGGAGATAGTTGAGTTTTAGCGGGGTTACTCAAATGTCACGGTTGATGATTGACTATACAGATAAAGTGGCGGCAGCTTTTAGCTAGTAATAATAAAGCCGAAGTAATCAGAAATATCACATAGAAGCATGAATATAAGCCTTTTGACATCTGCTTTATTTGATGGTTAAGTCTACCTAAATGTCTATTAAACAACTCCCCTCACATCTTATCAATCAAATCGCCGCTGGCGAGGTGGTTGAGCGCCCTTCTTCCGTCCTTAAAGAGCTTGCCGAAAACGCCTTGGATGCGAAAGCCACCGAAATCATTATCGATATAGAACAAGGCGGTTTAAAGCGTATTCGAATTCGCGATAATGGAATGGGTATTCCTAAGGATGAATTAGCGCTCGCACTCAGTCGTCATGCCACCAGTAAAATAGCTAGTCTTGATGACCTGGAACATGTTACTAGCCTTGGTTTTCGCGGTGAGGCCCTACCTAGTATTGCCTCTGTTTCACGCATGACGCTGACATCTCGTAGCAAAAATACGGAACAAGCCTGGACAGTTACCGAAACGGCCAGTGAAGATAACATCGACCCAGAGCCTATCTCTCATCCCGCGGGTACAACGATTGACGTAAAAGACTTATTTTATAACACGCCCGCCCGCCGTAAGTTTCTGAAAACAGAAAGAACGGAATACAAGCACATAGAGGAAGTTGTTAAAAAAATTGCTTTAAGTCGTTTCGATACATCGGTTGAGCTTAGACATAATCAAAAAACCACATTAATGCTCCACCCTGCGACCACACAAGAGGCAGCGGACAAGCGAGTAGCACGGATAACGGGGAGTGCTTTTATCGAGCAGTCCTTATATCTTGATTATGAAGCGGCAGGCATTCGCTTATGGGGCTGGGTGGGGCTACCTACCTTTTCTCGTTCACAAGCAGACCTGCAATATTTCTATGTCAATAATCGCATTATAAAAGATAGGGTCGTTACCCATGCCGTGCGCCAATCGTATCGTGATGTGCTGTACCACGGTAGACATCCTGCTTATGTGTTATTTATGGAGTTAAGCCCTGAAAGCGTGGATGTGAATGCCCACCCAACTAAACACGAAGTGCGTTTTCGTGAAGCGCGCTTGGTGCATGACTTCTTATATAGAACGATACACAAGGCATTAGCTGATGTGAGGCCTGATGATGATAACTCAAGTGAGGCGCAGTTAGCGGGGCGACCCGAATTACGACAGCAGCGGTCATTCTCCCAAGCTGGGGAGCTAGCATCACAGTCGTCATCCTATATTCCACAGCAAGGACGTTTGGGTATGCCTGTAGCTGAGCAACTGACTACCTATCAAAAGCTCGGTCAAGCCCCCGCACAATCATTCGTGCCTCAAGCAAGCCAACCCAGTGCAGAGCAATCTCTACCCGTACAAAGAGAAGATGATGCAGATATTCCCCCGCTGGGTTATGCCTTAGCTCAGCTACATGGTATTTATATTTTGGCTGAAAATGCCAACGGCTTGGTGTTAGTTGATATGCATGCAGCTCATGAACGCATCACTTATGAATCATTAAAAAATAGCCATACCGATGATGCCATTAGATCTCAGCCACTATTAGTGCCGCTAGCTATTAGTGTCAGCCAGAAAGAAGCTAACTTTGCAGAAGAATATGAAGAAACTTTTAGCAAGCTGGGGTTCACTATCAACAGACTGGAAGCAGAAAGGCTAGTCATTCGTGCTATTCCCACTTTGTTAAGAGGTGCCGATATAGAGACACTCACCCGTGATGTACTTTCTGATTTGATCACTCATGGTGATAGTGATCGCGTGAACACAGAGATTAATGAAATTTTGTCAACAATGGCTTGTCATGGATCAGTTAGAGCTAATCATAAGCTCACAGTCCCTGAAATGAATGCTTTATTACGAGATATGGAACAAACAGAGCGAAGTGGGCAGTGTAATCATGGGCGACCTACATGGACACAAATGAGTATTGATCAGCTAGATAAACTCTTCATGCGAGGTCAGTAAAATGACGGCTTCTAAGAACTCATCACTCCCCCCTTGCATTTGCATAATGGGAGCAACAGGCACGGGTAAAACCGAATTGGCGGTGGAGATGCGTAAGCACTTTCCTGTTGAAATCATCAATGTTGATTCCGCGCAAATCTATACGCAAATGAATATTGGTACCGCCAAACCAGACAAAGCAACGCTACAACTGGCTCCGCATCGTTTATTAGATTTTATTGATCCTGCAAAAGCGTATTCAGCCGCCGACTTTCGGACCGATGCGTTAGTTGAAATGAAAGAAATTGCTGAAGCAGGCAACATACCTCTGCTCGCAGGGGGAACAATGCTCTATTATCGAGCGTTGTTAAACGGCATAGCTCCCATGCCTTCGGCAGACCCAGGGATACGCGCAAGGCTCAGCGAAGAAGCTGAAGAAAAAGGCTGGAGCTTCCTACATGAACGCTTATATAAAGTAGATAAAGAAGCCGCAGAACGCATTCATCCCAATGACCCGCAACGTATACAAAGAGCATTGGAAGTTTATGAATTAACAGGTAAACCTTTAACTCAACTACACAAAGAAGCAAAGCCAGACCCATTGCCATGGAGAGTGCTCAAGTTTGCCTTAATACCTCGCGATAGAGAGGCGCTAAGAGAACGGTTAGCGGTACGATTTGAAAATATGCTAGAGCAAGGTTTGATGCAAGAAGTAGAAGCGCTTTATGCCAGAGATGATTTAAATATAGAACTTCCATCTATGCGTTCAGTGGGTTATAGGCAGATATGGCAACACTTATGTGGGGAAATTGACTATAATATGATGAAAGAACGTGCTATTATCGCAACCCGACAACTAGCTAAAAGACAATTAACATGGTTGCGCTCGGAGAAAGACGTAGTTCAATTGTACATGGAAGACAATAATATCCCAGTGATGAAAAGCAAGATAAGGGGCTTTTTGGACTAGTGGTTTAGTCTATAAGAAACTACCACTAGGCATATAAAACTTCACTAATGTATAAGCGGATTATACTATTCCTCTCGCTCGACAATAAATAAGCGTGACTATTAATAGTTTTCACTGTTTGTAGCTATACAGTGTTATTACAAGTGGTTGATGCATATAATTTAATAACAATCCCCAAGAGAATAAAGTCAGGAGTTAACATGATGTCTAAAGGGCACACTTTACAAGAACCCTTCCTCAACGCACTACGCAAGGAAAGAATCCCCGTTTCAATTTACTTAGTTAACGGCATAAAATTACAAGGTCACGTAGAATCATTTGATCAGTTTGTAATTTTACTAGGCAATGCAGTCAATCAGCTTGTTTATAAGCACGCTATTTCAACGATTGTTCCAGCCCGCCCTATCAAATTAAGCTTAACCGACGAAGACGCGTAAGATTTAAAACGATTCAGATTAGCAAGCGCCCACTACAGATTATTATTAGCAAGATAACACTCAAAAAATGTAGTGAGTTGCTGCTGTCGTTTTACTCCCTTCCCTCAAACACCTACCCTAAACACGCACTTGGAATTATTTGAACGCCCCAAACACGGCGAAACAGCAATATTGGTTCAAATTGGCTTAAACGCCTCACTTGATAAATACGATCGAGAAGAATTTCAGGAGTTAGTTCGCTCAGCAGGTGCAGACGATGTTGCTTTTGTAACAGGCACACGCCATCCCCCAGACCCCAAACATTTTGTTGGCCAAGGTAAGGCTGAAGAAATTAAACAACATGTTATAATCAATGATGCTGATGTGGTGATTTTTGACCACTCACTAAGCCCCGCTCAGGAACGAAACCTCGAAAAGCTATTTGAGTGTCGAGTAATGGACAGAACTGGTCTAATTCTTGATATATTTGCACAACGCGCACAATCTCATGATGGTAAGTTACAAGTAGAGCTTGCTCAGCTTAAGCACCTCTCCACTCGATTAGTGCGAGGCTGGACCCACCTTGAACGGCAAAAAGGTGGCATTGGAATGCGGGGTCCAGGCGAAACACAACTTGAGACTGATCGTCGTTTATTGAATATTCGAATTAAGCAGATTAACAAACGGCTACAAAAAGTACGTAATCAGCGAGAACAAGGTCGTCAACAACGTAAAAAGGCAGAAACACCTACGGTTTCATTAGTGGGTTATACCAATGCGGGCAAATCAACTTTATTTAATAAGCTCACGGATGCTGAAGTTTTTGCAGCTGACCAATTGTTCGCAACGCTAGACCCCACATTAAGAAAGCTAGACTTACCCAATCAGCAAAAAATCGTATTAGCGGATACTGTTGGCTTTATCAAAGATTTACCCCACGATTTAGTAGCCGCTTTTCGCTCGACGCTGCAAGAAACCATAGAAGCAGATATTTTGCTACATGTGATAGATAGCCAAGATGATCAGCGCGATATGTTCCGTGCTGAAGTTAATGATGTGATTGAGCAAATCGGTGCGGATAAGATCACGCAGATAGAAGTGATGAACAAGATTGACTTAAGTGATGATCCTCATCCAAGAATAGAGCCTGCGCATGATGGCTTCCCCGCAAGAATTTGGGTATCAGCGCAAACAGGTGAGGGGCTTGATCTGCTCAAAGATCATTTAAGTGAGGCTTTTGCCAAATCACTCTTTGAAGGTGTAGTCATCATCGCCCCACAATACGCACGTTTGCGCGCCATGCTTTATGAAAAAGATGCGGTGCTTAATGAAAGAATCACCGAAACAGGTGCTTACCAGCTTGAGCTAAGTATTCAAAAGCGTCTTATTGAAACGCTTTTGAAACAAGAAGGCTTATCTCTCGATGAGGTAGCAACCGCTTAAGCCAATTAGCTATTCACTCTATCCAAAGCCTGATCAATATCAGCAATAATATCGTCGATGTGTTCAATACCCACTGATATTCTAACCAGATCTTCAGACACCCCCGCAGTAGCTAGCTCTTCAGGGTTTAGCTGTCGATGAGTCGTAGAAGCAGGGTGACAAGCTAATGACTTGGCATCACCAATATTCACTAATCGAAGAATCATCTCCAGGGCATCGATAAACTGAGAGCCAGCCTCTTTTCCACCGGTTATCCCGAAGCTTAAAATACCTGAAGCCTGGCCTTTAGTAATGCGTTGGCATACATCAAAATAAGGGCTGTCTTCAAGAGCCGCATAATTAACCCATTCAACTTTAGGATGTTGTTGTAAATGCTTGGCGACTTTAAGCGTGTTTTCACAATGTCGCTCCATACGCAAACCGAGTGTTTCCAAGCCTTGTAGAATAAGAAAAGCACTATGTGGAGACAACGCAGAGCCTGTGTTCCTTAGCGGAACCACTCTGCATCGACCAATATAAGCAGCAGGCCCAAGCGCCTCGGTATACACCACACCGTGATAAGAAGGGTCAGGCTCATTCAGCATAGGGAAGCGCTCTTTATTAGCCACCCAGTCAAACCTGCCTGAATCAATAATGACACCGCCAATGGTTGTGCCGTGCCCACCAATATACTTTGTTAACGAATGCACAATGATATCTGCACCATGATCAAATGCTCGACATAGGTACGGTGTTGCCACTGTATTATCAACAATCAAAGGTACGCCATGACGATGTGCAATCCCGGCTAACTTTTCAATATCAACAATATTTCCTGCGGGGTTACCGATAGACTCACAGAAAATAGCCCGGGTATTGTCATCAATAAAACTCTCCATCGTCTCATAATCAGCCGTAGCCATGCGCACTTCAATGCCTTGTCTTGGTAATGTATGGGCAAATAAGTTGTAAGTGCCACCATAAAGCTGACTAGTGCTGACAATATTGTCGCCCAGACTAGCAATGGCTTGAATAGCATAAGTAATGGCTGCCATACCCGACGCAACTCCAAGCCCTGCCACGCCACCTTCCATTTCAGCCAAACGTTGTTCGATCACAGCGGTCGTTGGGTTCATTATTCGGGTATAAATATTCCCCGCTACTTTCAAATCAAATAAATCTGCACCATGCTGTGTATCATCAAACGTGTAAGAGGTGGTTTGATAAATAGGAACAGCCGCCGCTTTAGTAGTGGCTTCTGATTCATATCCATGATGCAATGCTAGTGATTCAAGTTTCATAATGACTCCTAAGGGTGGTATAGATTGGAAGGTGTTGAGTAACGGTTGAGTAGCTGGAATGAGATATTAGACCTTTGCAAAGCCACATCCAAAACCATAGACAAACAGGTCACGTAGCTACACAATACGTGACGCATTTACCCATTATATTAATGGGTAGTATTGAGTGTAGTACGAATAGGTAAAGAATGAGTTCTAAAAAAAAACAAATTAGTCAGCTGCTGCATAGTGACCCTTCAAGCCCCATTGAGCATGGTTCTTTGCACCAGCCCATCCACACCTCGGTAGCTTATGGCTATGCTGAATCGCGGGATATCGCTTCTGTTTTCCAGGGAAAGTCTTCAGGCTATTCGTATGGAAGAGCCAGTAACCCTACTGTGGCAGCGCTAGAGAGGAAAATCACCTTGCTAGAAGATGGCATTTCAAGCTGTTGCTTTTCATCAGGAATGGCAGCCATAAGTGCGACTATGCTGACCTTGCTACAGTCGGGTGATCACTTAATTTCTAGCTCGTTCTTGTTTGGTAATACTAATAGCTTCTTTAATACGCTTACTACTTTTGGTATTGAAGTAACCTTTGTTGATGCTACTGATGTGAAAAATATAGAAGAAGCAATACAAGCTAATACCAAAGCAGTATTTGTAGAAACCATTGCAAATCCGCGTACACAAGTGAGTGATTTGGCGAATATTGGTGATCTATGCGAGCAAAAGAGGCTGCTCTATATCGTCGATAACACACTAACAACTCCTGCTTTGTTTCAACCAAAAAAGGTAAAAGCGGGCTTGGTGATTAACTCGCTGACTAAATATATCGGAGGCCATGGAAATGCTTTAGGTGGCGCAGTCACGGAAACAGGTTTTTTTGATTGGGCACAATATAGCAATATCTACGATACCTATAAAAAAGGCGATGTGAATACCTGGGGGATTTTACAAATAAGGAAAAAAGGCCTTCGAGATATGGGTGCTACGCTGTCTGCTGAAGCAGCTCACCACCTAGCAATAGGTGCAGAAACATTGTCATTTCGCATCAAACAATCATCTTCCAATGCGATGAAATTGGCGCAGTTCTTCAATGGACATCCAATGATAAACCAAGTGTTTTATCCCGGGTTAGCGAATCACCCAGGGCATACTTTAGCAACAGACCTATTTAGTAACTACAGTTCACTAATGAGTATTGAACTAAACGACTCCATTGATTGCTTCGATTTTCTTAATAAACTTCAGCTAGTTATAACAGCCAGTAATTTAGGCGACAATCGTACATTAGCGATACCCGTGGCGCATACCATTTTCTACGAAATGGGGGCTGAGCGTAGAGCATCAATGGGGATATCTGAGGGCTTGATTCGGTTATCTATTGGTATAGAGGATAGCGAGGATTTATTGAATGACTTTAGGCTTGCCTTAGATTAATGGCTACTCGTTCTGATAAGAATTAACAAAAATAAGATCGGATACATAATTATTGCTAATTAAATTAGGGTTGAAACCATAAAATATACTACTGTAAGTGGGTATCCAGTCATATAATAGTATCAATGAACATATTAGAAACCCTCAAGGCTTACCAAGAAAACTCCTTCGTGTGTTTGGGTTTATGTATTGATGCTTCTATTTTAGGATGCGTATGCTATCGCGTAACACATCCGACAATTTTTTTTGATAGAGTTGTTACCGCCAATATCGCCGCGAACTACTCTAAATCACCCGCCAAAGAACCACGAATATTATCCGCAACAGGCGCTACGCTATAGTTATAGTGCTCATGATCAATACCCGTACTAATCGCACTGCCCGATTTAGCCGCTGCAACCATTTCATCATTTAGTTCAAAGCGCATAAAGTGTACTGAAGAAGTTTTGTCTTCCGTTTCACGCTCCACTAAATCTTCATTAGTAATCGGGTAGACTTTATCAAAACCTTCTACTTGAACCCATGTTTTCTGGTCGACCCCCAGCAGTTTTCCCAGCCAGACAATACGCTCTTCAACATCAGGGAACTCAAGCATTAAGGTGGCTTTCCAATTACTTCCATCGGGAATCAGAGGGTTATATGCATCCAGCTCTTCTTGAATACCTTCCGCATCAAATATCTTCTCGGCACGTAGCATTTCCTGAATTTGATAACGCATCGTCATTTCATCTTCGAAATAAAGACGTGCATTAGGGCCAATAGGCACTTGACGATTCTTTTTGTGCGCCATGATTTTTGTACGAAAATCTGTACGCATTTCGTTGTATTTTTCTAAGCTATATAGGTCTTCACGCGTTAAATTCATTTTTAATTCTCAATATTCTTAATTCAGTCAGTACAGTTATTCAGGCAGGCCGTAAGCCATACGCAACAAAGTTAGGGGATGATGTGGTTTAGAATTATCCTTTAAGCCGTTACCAATTTGATAGCCAGCCATCGGGCAATCACTACTGTAGTAATCCGATTCTGCTTTTTGTACTTTAGTCACAACAGGACGGCAGATTTTCATCGAAACATCATGATATTCACTCTTTACCGCATAAGTACCATCATGCCCTGAACAACGCTCAATTGTATCAATTGCGGTATCCTGGATGAGTTCTAATAGTTCACGTGTCTTATAACCAATTTTTTGCACTCGTAAGTGACAGGCTGCATGATAACTGATCTTTCCTAATGACTCTTTAAACTCCAGGTTTAATTTGCCCTTTTTATGACGCAACATCAGGTATTCAAACGGATCAAACATATGCTCTTTGACTTTCTGAACCTGCTCATCGTCAGGAAACATCAGCGGCAACTCTTGCTTATACATCAACACGCAAGAAGGGACAGGTGCAACAATATCGTAACCATCGTCGATCATCTTGGCGAGCACAGGAATATTGGCATTCTTAGCTTCTTCAACGGCTTTAAGGTCACCCAATTCAAGCTTAGGCATACCACAGCATTGCTCTTTCTCAACCAGGGTTACAGGGAGTTTGTTATGTTCAAACACCTTGCAAAGGTCTTCTACCAGATGTGGCTCATTACGGTTGCCATAACAAGTGGCGTATAACGCAACCTTGCCTGTTGTTCTACCTACCGCTTCAGGTTGATGTTGTGAGGTGTGATTCGCTAAAAGCTTACGCCCCGTTTTGCTATGGTATTCAGGGATTTTCGCATCAGGATGAACGCCTAATACTTTCTCCATGCCTTTACGCATTATGCCATTGTTGTTTGCCGCATTAACAATGGTAGAAACAATGGGGATTCCGGCAAGATTACCTACGGTATCCGTAGCACTAAGGATCTTATCGCGAGTTTTAACTTCACCTTTTTGATGCTTGATGGCTTTAGCGCGGAGCATTAAGTGGGGGAAATCCACATTCCATTCGTGAGGTGGCACGTACGGACATTTGGTCAAATAGCACAGATCACATAAGTAACAATGATCAACCACACTCCAATAGTCTTTTTTCTCAATGCCATCCACTTCAAAGGTGGGCGACTCATCGACTAAATCAAACAAGGTAGGAAAAGAGTTACAAAGACTCACGCAACGGCGACAACCGTGACAGATATCATAGACACGCTCTAGCTCTTCGTAGAGACTATCTTCATTATAAAAATCAGCACTTTTCCAGTCCAGAGGGTGACGGGTTGGGGCTTCTAAGTTACCTTCGCGAGCCATGATTCTCTCCATTATTCTATTTATTTAGATCAATTATTTACAGAAGCTTAGTTTTAACAAGGACGTGAGACTTTAGCCTCCCCCTTTACAAAGGGGGATTAAGGGGGATTTAAAGTAGTTGGAATGCACTGATATTCAGTACTTTTACCCAATCAGTTTAAATCTCCCCTAACCCCTCTTTATTAAGAGGGACTTTTTTGAATACTTGCAGAGGCTCCTTAAATAAATGCAATTATTATTCGAAATTAAGCGAGTATCTACCGATCAATACAGACTCAATTTAGGATAGTAATGGCAAGTAACTAAAGCCCTGCTTTATTAACGAAGTAATAACGACTAATAAAGCAGAGCTAACCAAAACAACTATTAGCCGTCCAGATTATCCAAAGCTTTCTGGAAACGGTTAGCGTGTGAGCGCTCAGCTTTTCCTAGCGTTTCGAACCAGTCAGCAATCTCATCGAAGCCTTCTTCACGTGCATCTTTAGTCATACCAGGGTACATATCCGTGTACTCGTGAGTCTCGCCAGCAATAGCGGTCTTAAGGTTATCTTCAGTACTACCGAAAGGTAGGCCTGTTGCGGGATCGCCAGTTTCTTCCAAATACTCAAGATGACCGTGTGCGTGTCCTGTTTCGCCTTCAGCAGTAGAACGGAAAACAGTAGCAACATCGTTATATCCTTCTACGTCAGCTTTTGCTGCGAAGTAAAGGTAGCGACGGTTAGCTTGTGATTCACCCGCAAATGCATCTTTCAACGCTTGCTCGGTTTTAGTTCCTTTAAGAGACATAATCTCCTCCATTTGTTATATATATATAAATTTCCCAACCGACCATGCCGATCGGGACAGTAAAGATAGTAGAAAGCGACTCATAGAGCTAGTTAAATATTTCGATCATATCCATCTAAAAAAACGAACGTAAAAAATTCACTTTTGTTCGTACTTTTTTTCAACAGCTCATAGCGCCCTTCCCTAGAACCAGCAACCCTTATACTCGCTTTAGAAAGCCAAACAGTAAAGTTATCCACAGGTTTTAAACACCTTATAAATAAGTTACACACAAGATATAGTGGTTGACCAATGTTATAGGCACAATTTATAGTATGAAGGGTAGAACCCCTATTTATACACACTACTCAGCGTTAGCACAAACTAATGCAAAGATTAACCCGGAAGAGGCTTGCAAGTAGTGTAAAAAAACATACAACAACAGTCATAAATTGGCTATCGGGTTAACGCGACTATAGATATTTCTACAAGGGCACAACTCACTGTCTTCCAAGAAATCAATCACTAAGCGGTAACTAATAAAAAATTACCAAAGGACAACGAAGATGCAAACACAACCCTCAGCTAGCTCGTCAGAACCACACTACGACAGCCCGGTAGAATCACAACCGGCTAGTGATTACTCAGAAAATATGAACTTCAAAGTCATACGTCGTAACGGCAAAGTAACGGCTTTTGATGCCAGCAAAATATCAGTAGCTATGACCAAAGCCTTTTTAGATGTTGAAGGCAACTCTGCGGCTGCATCTGCCAGTGTGCGCGATAAAGTCGAAACGCTAACGCAAGACGTATTTAACGCACTGTTTCGTCGACTAGAAGACGGCGGCATCGTACATATAGAAGACATTCAAGATCACGTAGAACTTGCATTGATGCGCTCAGGCGAGCACAAAGTAGCGCGTAGCTACGTTATCTATCGTGAGAAACGCTCACAGCAACGCGCCAGAAAAAACAGCAAAGCTAAAAAGAAAGGCGCAAAATCAGAAATTAACGTCATCAGCGCAACTGGCGAAAGCAAGCCGCTAGACGAAGCACGTTTAAAAGCAGTAGTTAAAGAGGCTGTCAGTAAACTCAAAGGTGTTAGCGCAAAAGAAATTCTAGATGGCACCATGCGTAGCTTATTCGATGGCATGCCAGAGAAAGAAGTTAGCAATGCATTGGTTATGTCGGCACGTGTTCTTATCGACAAAGACCCAAGCTACTCAACCGCAAGCGCACGTTTACTTATGGATAGCATTCGTAGCGAAACCCTGACCTTCATCAATAAAAGACCTAGCGAAGCGACTCAAGCTGAAATCGCTGAACTCTACCCAGAGCTACTAAAGAAATATATCAACCTGGCGGTAGAATTAGAGCACATTGATGATGAGCTATCTCGTTATAATTTCGACAAACTAGGCGCAGCACTCAAGCCAGAGCGTGACGCAAACTTCACCTATCTAGGCCTGCAAACACTCTACGATCGTTACTTTATCCACCACGATAATACCCGTTTCGAGTTGCCACAAATCTTCTTTATGAGGGTAGCTATGGGTTTAGCGATTAACGAAGTCAACCGTGAAGATCGCGCAATTGAGTTCTACGACCTGTTATCGTCTTTCCGCTTTATGAGCAGTACGCCGACATTATTCAACTCAGGTACCTTGCGCCCACAACTTTCATCATGCTACTTAACGTATGTGCCTGATGATCTTGACGGCATCTATAACTCCATTAAAGACAACGCATTACTTTCCAAGTTTGCGGGTGGTCTGGGTAATGACTGGACATCAGTACGTGGCTTAGGTGCACATATCAAAGGTACTAACGGCAAATCACAAGGCGTAGTCCCTTTCTTGAAAGTGGCTAACGATACAGCCGTTGCGGTAAACCAGGGCGGCAAGCGAAAAGGCGCAGTGTGTGCTTACCTTGAAACGTGGCACATAGATATTGAAGAGTTCCTGGAGCTTCGTAAAAATACAGGAGATGAGCGCCGACGTACTCACGATATGAACTCAGCCAACTGGATTCCTGATTTATTCATGCAACGTGTCGCAGAAGAAGGCGACTGGACGTTATTCTCACCCGACGATACGCCCGATCTGCACGACCTATACGGTAAAGACTTCGAAAAGGCCTATGTAAGTTATGAAGAAAAGGCCGCTCGTGGAGACATAAAACTCTTCAAAACCATTCCCGCCGCAACGCTATGGCGCAAAATGCTAGGCATGTTATTTGAAACAGGTCATCCATGGATCACCTTCAAAGACCCTTGTAACATCCGTTATACCAACCAGCACGCGGGTATCGTACATAGCTCAAATCTATGTACCGAAATCACCTTGCATACCAATACCGATGAAATTGCCGTGTGTAATCTAGGTTCAGTCAACCTTCCTGCTCACGTTAACACTAAGAGCAAAGGCATCGACATGAAGATGCTAGAGAAGACAGTGACTACTGCTATGCGCATGTTAGACAACGTTATTGACTACAATTTCTATAGCGTACCCCAAGCACGTCGCTCAAATATGCAACATCGTCCAGTTGGGCTTGGACTTATGGGGTTTCAGGATGCACTCTACAAACTAGATATACCTTATGCCTCAACCGCAGCGGTTGAATTTGCCGATACCAGTATGGAAGCCGTATCGTATTACGCCATTCAGGGATCAAGCCAGTTAGCTAAAGAGCGTGGCCGTTACCCTAGCTATAACGGCTCGTTGTGGAGCAAAGGCATACTGCCAATTGACTCATTAGCCTTGTTAGAAAACAGCCGTGGCGAGTACTTTAAAGTAGATACTAGTAGCACTTTGGACTGGTCAAGCCTGCGCAGCCAAGTAGAAACAGACGGTATGCGTAACTCGAATGTAATGGCTATCGCGCCCACTGCAACCATCTCTAATATATGTGGAGTGAGTCAATCTATTGAGCCGACTTACCAAAATGTTTATGTGAAATCGAACCTGTCGGGCGAGTTCACCGTAGTCAACCCATACCTCATCAATGAGCTAAAAGCGCTAGGATTATGGGACGACGTAATGGCAAACGACCTGAAATATTTCGACGGAAGCGTGCAGCCCATAGACCGTGTACCAGAGGTACTTAAAGAGAAATATGCAACCGCCTTTGAAATCGACTCACGTTGGTTAGTAGAAGCAGCGAGTCGTCGTCAAAAATGGATAGACCAGGGCGAATCGCTCAACTTGTATATGGCAGAACCTTCCGGCAAAAAGTTGGATGATTTGTACAAGCTAGCATGGGTACGTGGGCTAAAAACCACCTACTACCTGCGCACACTAGGCGCAACACACATGGAAAAGAGCAACGACTCGTCATCCAGCGATACGCAGAGCGAAGCGCCAAAAGTCTGCTCAATACTAGACCCAGACTGCGAAGCCTGCCAGTAAAGCATATTATCCCCTCCCCTTAGCAAGGGAGGGTTAGGTGGGGATAGAAAGCTAAAGTTCTCTACGGACTTTATGCCTCCCTCCTGCTTCTCCTCTAAAAAGGAGAACACAAACCAAATACAGAGAGAACCAAATGCTCTCAAATAAGAATCGGAGAAACATCATGTTAGATTGGGACAACCCACTAGGCGAAGCAAAAAGCCAGAAAGCCAAATCAAAGGTAGCAAATATACCCTTATCAATGGATGCGCTAGACGAAGCAACGAAGGCAGTAGAACCATCAGAAGTACTTGCCAGCCCTAGCGATCAGCCTATATTTGATGAAGTCTCATTGCCGACACAAACACAAGAAGATAGCAACCCTGTAGCAGCAACACCCACATCATCAAATACGGCAACCACTAACCATAAGATAAAGCTAGAGGATGCCCCCACAGCCGCTAGCATAACCCCCGTCAATGTTGATGATAAACGCGTCATCAACGGCACAGCCGATGTCAATCAACTAGCCCCGTTCAAATACCCGTGGGCATGGGAATACTTTCTCAACGCCAACAAAAACCACTGGACGCCGCTAGACATCAACATGGCGCAAGATGTACACGACTTCAATCACAAACTCACGGATGACGAAAAACACGTCTACACCAACGTACTTGCCTACCTAACCACCTCCGATATTCTCGCCATGAGAAACATCGGCCTGGCCGTCATGGAAAAAATGACAGCGCCCGAACTACAAATCTATCAAGCCAGACAAGTCTACGAAGAAGCGCTACACACTTGGACTTATCAACACTGCATAGAAACAATAGGACTAGACCAAGGTGAAATCTACAATCGTTACCGCGTAGTGCCAGAAATAAACGGCAAAATCCAACTAGCCAATAGACGATTAAGCTCAGTACTCCACTCAGACATAGACTTAACTGACCCAGATGAACTTAACAACTTCGTTATGTCCTACATGTTCTTCGGTGGCATCTTCGAAGGTTGCTGGTTCTACAATGGCTTTAGCCCCATCTTCGCGCTACAACGCCGTGGCCTAATGAAAGGCACAGCCGAACAACTGCAATACATCATGCGCGATGAAGTCATGCATGCCTCCTTCGGCATCCGCGTAGTCAAGCAAATCATCTTAGAAAACAACGTAACCCTGGACCCACAAGCCATCCGTGACATGTGGGACGAATCCGAAGCCGCAGAACAAGCCTACGCCCACTACATTTTGCAAAACCCCATACTAGGCTACAGCGCAGAAGACCATATCGAACAATTCCGCTTTATCGCCAATCGTAGAGCCAGACAACTAAGCCTAGAAGAACCATTCCCAGGTGCAAAAGACACACTCCCGTGGTTGGATGAGCAAGCTAACATGAGGAAAGAAAAGAACTTTTTTGAAACTAGAGTGACTGAGTATCAGACGGGTGGGGCTTTGAACTGGGATTAGAGTTAATACGCGTGAAACGGCGCGTAGTTTGAACAATTTTGACAAGTTGTTTGAACATTCTTTGGCATTTAGTTTGAACAATACGGTTTTCATCCATTCACATGATGGATGGAGCTTCCTTTTTCTTAGATTTTTCTCAAGCTATGGGTGTGTGAAGGCAAAAGAATAGCCTTATTGTTACTGGCTTTCGAGGGTAACTATCCAAGCCTCGCAGTAAGTACATAGCCCGTATGGAGTGCAGTACAATACGGGAAGAGGGCGCACTATCACAATATTATGTATTACCAGTAGCTATCACTGTACAAGCTATAGTTCCCCGTATTCCGTAAACTCCATACGGGCTACGTCACTGGGCTACGAAGATACATTGGCGAGACTAAAGTCTCACTTCCAGATAGCATTGAACAG
Source organism: Thiotrichaceae bacterium (assembly GCA_026991755.1). Classification (GTDB taxonomy): domain Bacteria; phylum Pseudomonadota; class Gammaproteobacteria; order Thiotrichales; family Thiotrichaceae; genus HyVt-477. The sequence continues at coordinate 41,060 of JALXAX010000130.1, forward strand.
CCCTAGGCAATTAGGTGAGGTAGTTTCTTTCTGCTCATGGGTTTATCTGCTCTTCTGTATGTGCTTGTTAGATTTTTATACACTTAGAGCAAGCTTAAGCCCTTCATTTAATGTATTTATTTGTTTTGAGTTGAGTTTTCCTACTTGCTCAGTTAAAAAAGATTTATCAAGTGTAAGAAGTTGTGAAATATTAACTACTGAATCTTTATTCAATCCTGCTTTTGATTTTGTTAGTTTGAAATTTCCTGGAGCATCAACTAACCTAAGATTGGATGTTATTGCCACGACTGTTACGGTATTAATAAAACTTTCATTAAACGAGTTTGAAGAAATAATAATAACTGGGCGACGGTAACCAGGCTCTGATCCTCTAGGTTCTTCCAAGGAAGCCCACCAAATTTCTCCCCTCTTCACTACCACTCCTCTTTAGGTAGTGATTTTAGTTGCATAGATAGTAGCTCTGTATCTAAATTGTTTGTATTTTGAGAGTATATTTTATTTAAAAATTCTGTAACATTATGATATTTAGTATCTTTTATGTATTTTGACATTGCCACAGTGAAAAGCTCACTTCTTGAAATGCCTAGACGTTTTGCCATATTTTCGGCAGCTTGAAAGATAGGATCTGGTATTGAAATTGCTGTTTTCATGACCAGAAGTATAACCAGAGTTATACTTCTGGTCAATTTTTTTATAATTCTGTTTTTAAATGGATAAGAGCAACTCTGTCTCCATTTGGATTTTTCCTTTTCTTCAACTTCGTATGGAATAAATCCAAACTCAGAATAAAGCAACAAGGCTGGATTATTTTCACTGAAAACGGATATTTTTATTACCCTCAGATTATATTTCTTTTTCATCAACCTTTTGATATGAGCTTGTACTTGATGGCCATTATCCGACGGCTTTCTCGGTTGCAAAATACTTATACCCAGCAGCCTTCTGAAGCGGAATTCTGCTATTTAAAAAGGTTGTCTCAACGTGCTTCTATTGATAACCCCGAGTTGTATTTCTATGAAACACGACAGACCCGAAAAAAACATAGTTCAGGGCTTTTAGGTAGCATTCATTTAAGTTTAGAAGGGGTTGAAGAGCTTTGGCCCTGGTTGTATTTAGGACAATGGCTTCATGTGGGTTAAAAGACTAGCCATGGGAATGGTCGGTATCGGTTACTCGACCTTCAATAGCATAACTTCATTATAATGTATAAATCGCCATATTAAAAATGTACATATTGCCACTAAGTAAGACTTTATAAATATCAGTATTGTAGCCCGTGTGGAGTGCAACGTAATACGGGAAGAGGGGGCAGTATCACGATATCTCTATAATACAATATTATGTATTACCTATAGTTTCCCGCATTCCGTAAACTCCATACGGGCTACGTTACTAAGCCCCTAAGCTCAAAGACACAACCTTGGAGCTTGTTTTTTTATTTTCCAATAGGCGGCTTTAGCCCGCACGGATGTGCGATAGCCCGTGGTTAAAACCACCGTCTTTTAGACGCTTTCTCTTTCAGTCGGCGGTTTAGTCCGCCGATAGAGCGATGTATCATCGCTCAAACCCACCAGCTTGAGCTGGTGGTTGTTTAGTTTTGTGCTATTGTTAATAAATAAAGCCCCCTTAGCAAAGGATAGTTTTTGGTCGCTTTACAGTAGGTTATATAAATTACCTGCCTCGCTTTATAGATAAATATATTCTGGTGTTAGAAGGAAATAACTAAAAGGAAAATGTATGAAAATAATTAACCGTTTATTACTAAAAAGTATCCTGATGGTTGGACTTACCAGCTTTTTTATATCAACAGCCTATGCGGAGTTACAGCCACGTTTAAAGGGTCGTGCTGTATATGATACAGACCTCGATATTACATGGTTAGCAGATGCTAATGCAGGAGGAAGGATGAGTTTAGCTGAAGCAAACAGCTGGACACAAAGTCTGATTATAGAAGGGGTTTCTGGATGGCGTTTGCCAACCTATCCTATATCACCCAATGGAGAAATAGGTCCTAGGAATGAGCTATCGCATCTTTTTTATGATGAGCTCGGTGGTACAGTGGGTAGTGCTATAGGTGCAAGTAATGACCCTGATCTGAGTTTATTTTCAAATATCAAAGCGACATACTATTGGCTAAATAGTGGACTAAATCAGCCTGTTGTTTTTAGCTTTGCTAGGGGGTTTTCAGCGAGTACCTACAGGGTTTCTCGTAGATATGGAGTACTGCCGGTACATGATGGCGATGTTGCTGATGCTGGCGTTGCCGAGAATATTGACGTTGCTGCTAATACTAGTACAGACTGTACAGTGAACTGTATTCGCATACTGTCAATTGCAAAGTCCATTAATATTGATGCTAATATTGCATTTGTGGCTCGGGTCATACCGAATGGTAAAGCAACTGTTTTTGCTACATGGGAATTACCTGATGGTACGACTTTTGATCAAAGCTCAAATAATTACTCTGCTCGTAATCGAGCCTTGTTTAAGGTGCCCAATATTGGTCCGGGTACTTATACGTTAACAGTAACTGCTGCTTCATCACGCAGTAACGGAATCTTTGATCCAGCTAATAGCACTATTCTTAGCAAAGATTTTATTTTCCAATAGGCGGCTTTAGCCCGCACGGATGTGCGATAGCCCGTGGTTAAAACCACCGTCTTTTAGACGCCTTCTCTTTCAGTCGGCGGTTTAGTCCGCCGATAGAGCGATGTATCATCGCTCAAACCCACCAGCTTGAGCTGGTGGTTGTTTAGTTCTGCTCAATACAAGTAAAAATATGCAGGCTGAGACTATAAGGAGCTAAGACGCCTCAGCCTGCAAGTACAAGAATCCAGTTAGTGGCTTTTCATGTATTCAACTAGATTTTCCTGTTCGGTTACTGACGTGGTTTGCGTTTCATCAACGCCCGATGAATAGCGCTCTATATATTGCAGGATGCTAGTATGATGCTGGTGATCTAAAGGGCTAGTGCTTTTGGTGCTTTCGTCTGATCGAAAGAATGGCAAGCATAATCATTCTCCTAAAATGGCTTTAGAACGATCAGGCGAGCAATTCATTTTATGTTTCACTGTGACTAAGTTGCCTTGGCATTAAATCATTGTTTCTATTTAATTTATGTAACTCTGGCACAGAGGGTGTAACTGTGATTAAAGGCTAACGAAATTCCTTGTGTACTTGTTTGATAAATCAAGCATATCATTTAGTTAAAACAGCCCATCTATAGCGACCCAATGCAAGAAATTAAGAAACTAATGCAATTTAATTACTATCATTCTATTGAGCCTGGAAATTTAGTGAAACCGATGTGTACGCTATCGCATAACACATCCACCCTTTGCAATTTAATTACTATCATTCTATTGAGCCTGGAAATTTAGTGAAACCGATGTGTACGCTATCGCATAACACATCCACCCTTTCGATATTATTAATAGAGACCTTTGCACGAAAGATATGACGGATTAAAAGGCTTGAATTTCCTCTATTTCTGCTAAAAATTCGGCCAATAGCTCGGCTATTACCCTCTTTTTTAGTAAAAATAGAGAAAATTACGCTCATTTTTCTCTCGCCATCCTTTCATGCAAAGGTCTCTAATAGTTAAACGATGCTGGATTTATTTACCACAAGGCAGACCAACTTATTACCCTACGATGGCGAGGTTTACTATGCGCCTGCTGTTCTGCCTCGTGAAGAAACGGAATATTATTTTAATCGTTTGCTTCAGCATATAGCTTGGAAGCAGGACGAGGTGATTGTTTACGGAAAACATATTACGACTCAGCGCAAGATAGCGTGGTATGGGGATGAGCGTTATGTTTATCACTATTCAAATACGACTAAATATGCCCTGCCATGGATTGATGAGTTGTTGGTTTTGAAGGGGTTGGTTGAGGCTGAAACAAACACTGTTTTTAATTCATGTTTGCTTAATCTATACCATAGTGGCATGGAAGGTGTGAGCTGGCATAGTGATGATGAAGCCGTTTTAGAGCGCTATGGGCTGATTGCTTCGTTGAGCTTGGGGGTGGAGCGTAATTTTGTGTTTAAGCACAAAAAGACGGGGCAGAAGGTTTCTGTTTTTTTGGAGCGGGGGAGTGTGCTTAGGATGCAGGGTCGGACTCAAGATCATTGGCTTCATACTTTGCCGAAAACTACTAAGGTTTCAGAGCCTAGAATTAATCTTACTTTTCGGAAGATAGTGGCTTCGTGAGTCACCTAGAGTCTACAAATGTGGTGGAATAGTACCATTCTTAAGTTTGTTGTTGAGCTTATTTGGGCTTTTAATAATTAGTTGCTATCCAGGCATGGGTTGGTCGGGTGGCGCTATTGCTTATCCTAGTACTCCATCAACTTTAGGTTTGATGGAGTACTAGCTATGTGACTCTAACTAATTAGTTTCTAATACAATGTGCAAGGTGCTAGTATGCTTATCGCAATAAAAGAATCCAACGGAGAAGATAGAATGAGTATGTTAGGAACATTAGGCAAGGTGGCTATGGGCATTATAGTGGCTAAAGGCGTGGGAAAGGTAATGGGTGGCGCATCGTCGGGTGGTGGTGGTTTACTAGGTAGTTTATTGGGAGGAGGGCAGCAACAACGCACTGGAAATAGTAGTTCGGGTGGATTAGGCGGGCTTGCTGATTTATTAGGTAGTGATGGTGGTCCTCTTGGCGGTTTGTTAAGTGGTGGTAGTCAACAGAGTGGTGGTCTTGGTGGATTATTGGGATCATTAGCCGGCGGTTCTCAAGCTACTGCGAGCTCAGGTAACAGCAACGATTTTGCTAGCATGTTTAACGATGCGATCCAGGGTAACGAGCCAGAGCCAACCAATGAGCAAGAGTTGCAAGCACAAGTGATGTTGCGTGCCATGGTGAGTGCTGCTAAAGCAGATGGCAAGATAGATGCCGAGGAGCAAAAGAAAATCATAGAGCATTTAGGTGAAGTGTCTGATGAAGACGCTGAAATGGTGCGCAATGAACTTCAAGCGCCATTGAATCTTCAAGGTTTGATTGATAGCGTCCCTGCGGGTATGGAACAACAGGTGTACCTGATGTCTTTATTGGCGATTGATTTGGATTCTAAAGAAGAAGCGATGTATTTAGATAAGTTGGCAAGTGGGCTGAATATCTCTCATCAAGTGAGCAATGTTATTCATGAGAAGTTAGGTGCGCCTCAACTTTACAGCTAGGACTAGCTTTAAGGAACCTCTGATCAACTCATGATTCGTTTTTCTGAGGCTAGAATCCGCCAGCTTTCCGCTATAAAAGTGACCAATAGCTACGGCTATTGCTAACTTTTCTAGCAAAAATCTGACAGATTCTATCTCACAGAAATTCCGATCAGAGTTAATCAGAGCTTCCTTAAGAGGCCTTTACATGAATTCAAGGCATTTTTATACGTCATTTCTTTTGTGCAAAGGCCTCTTTAAAAATAACACATAAAAAAAGCCCGCCTGGGGTAAATAGGCGGGCTAGAATGTGGTGATAACAAGTACCTCCACGTATCCTCCTAACGGCTAGGGGATTCTTTGGAAAAGCGCCGTGTAGCGCTTTCATAGCTTTAATATGCTCCAAAGAATTGACCTATGTCAACAAGAGGAATTATACCCTTATATAGGAATATTCTAATGCAGCTCGCTATCGCGAGTTTTCATTAAGAAATAGCGATGGGATACGATCCAAGTACTCTCAGTAAATCAGCATGTTGCTCTAACTCTGCTAATGCCTTCTTAACACTGTCGTCATCTTTGTGACCGTTAATATCCAGAAAGAAAACATACTCCCAATTGTTATTTTGCGATGGACGGGACTCTATTCGACTCATATCTAGCCCGTGCTCAGCCAAAGGTTTGAGTAAATTGAATAAGGAACCTGGTTCATTTTTAGCCGAGATCATTAGCGATGTTTTGTCTGCACCACTGGCGGGGATATCTTGATTACCAATAATCATAAAGCGTGTTGTGTTATTCGCTAGATCTTCAATATTGGCTTGTAGGATGTTGAGTTTGTAAATCTTGGCAGCGGCTATTCCTGCTATTGCAGCGGCAGTATCATCTTTACTTGCCATACGTGCCGCTTCTGCATTACTCGAAACAGGTATTTGTTCGGCATTGGGTAAGTTTTTTGCTAACCAGCGTTTGCATTGTGCTAATGATTGTTGATGAGAGTAGATACGTTGGGTTTGTTGCCAGTCCGAATTCATCGACATCAGGTTTTGATGAATCGGTAAATGTACTTCACCGCAGATGCTCAAAGGCGAATTTAGAAACATATCTAGCGTGTGTGTGATAACACCACCGGTAGAGTTTTCGATGGGGATCACCCCGTAGTGTGCACGACCCGTGTCCACTTCCTGGAATACTTGAGCGATAGATTCTTGTGGCAACGTCGTTACCCAATCACCAAAGTGCTTATTGACTGCGCTTTGGGTGAATGTGCCTTCTGGGCCCAGATAAGCAACTTGCAAGCATTCTTCTAGCGCAAGGCAGGATGAAATAATATCGCGATAAATCTTGGTGATTTGCTTGCTTTTTAACGGTCCAGGGTTGTCCGCAACCATTCTATTAAGAATTTGAGCTTCGCGCTCAGGGCGGTAGAAACACAGTTTTTCGCCTTCTTTAAGGCTGGCTTGTTTGGCAATAGCTACTTCTTCAGCACATTTTGCGCGTTCGTTTATAAGCACTAGCATTTGTGAGTCTAGTGCGTCGATGCGATCACGTAGCTTCAATAATTTATTGCTCATGTAGGTGTTCTCCAAGCTCTTCTAGGCTATCTTTTGCGGTTTCGCTGATTTCGTTATTGCTATCATCAATATGCTGTTCTAGCAGGCTGATGGCTTCTTTGCTGTGAGTTAGTCCAAGGTAATGCAAGGAATCGGTACGGATTCTAATATCATCATGCTGAGCGAGCTCGGCTAGTGTAGGGATCAGTTGTTTAAGCATGTCCGTACCCGTAAATTCTTCCATAATGACGCCGATACCAATGCGCGTACTAAGAACCGTTGCAGGATCGCCTAGTAACTCAATAATGGCTGAGATTGATTCTGGGTTGTTGTTGATGTAGTCGATGGCCTTATCAACTTGAGCTTCGGATAGCCAATAATCAAAATCTCCTGCTAGCGATGAGTCTTTCATTGTCCATTCTATGCGCTGTCGTAATGCGCTAAGTTCTTGTGCGCCCGTTAGCTCGTACTTACCAATTTTAACCCAGGGCACGGAGCGCACACCGTATTGTTGCGCGTCTTCAGGGTGTTGTTCTAAATTGATGATATTAAGCCGGCCTAATTCGCCTGTTTTAACCAGTTCAGATAAGTGCTTGAGTACAGCGGGGCAATGTGGGCAACGAGTGCCTAATAGCATCACTGCATCGGGTGGTGATTGCTCAGACATTACTTTTTAATGTTCGCCAAGCGATTGCCGTTAAAGGTAAGGATAAGATCCTTACGTTCGCGCTGTTTGCCTGCATTGCTAATATAAAACACATAGTCCCAACGGTTTTGCTGGAAGCTATCTTGTAATAATGGAGTGCCGAGTAAAGCGGTAACTTCTGCTTTACTCATGCCTTGTTTTAGTTGAGATACCTTCTCTGGTGCAATGGCGTTACCTTGTTGTACTTCAAGTTTGTAGCTAGTACAGCTGGTTACACTAAGGAATAAAGAGAGAGTAAGAATATTAAGTATTTTTTTCATTGTTAGGTTTTTTAGTGACATAAAAATGGGTTAATCGCGATAATAGACTACTTAGCGTCTAGAAACTAGGGTACATAGAGTAGGCAAATAGGCTAGGGTGACACCATAAAGGTTCTAAAATCACAGCATATGTATAACTATTAATTAACTAATTATATTTAGTGCTTTTGCATTGTACAAATTAAGAGTAGAATACCGCGCTCAATAAAATATGAACAAGAGTTACCAAGTATGCCAAGTGTAAAAATTAGAGACAACGAGCCTTTTGAAATCGCATTACGTCGTTTTAAGCGTGCATGTGAGAAAGCAGGTGTGGTTGCAGAAGCTAGAGCACGTGAGTTCTACGAAAAGCCTACATCCGTTCGCAAAAGAGAACGTGCAGCTGCGGTAAAGCGCAACTATAAGAAAGTACAGCGTGAGTTAAATCGTCGCGTTCGTATGTACTAATTCTTTATACTACTTAGAGGGTTGCTATAGTTTACTATAAGCACTCCCCCTAAATAACTAAAGAATCCATCATCATATAGCCAGTAATCACTATGAGTGCATCGCTAAAAGCGCGTATCTTTGACGACATGAAGTCGGCCATGCGCGAAAAAGCTAAAGACCGTTTACAAACGATTCGTCTTATTCTAGCTGCTGTCAAACAGCAAGAAGTAGACTCGCAATCCGATGTGGATGATGCTGACGTGTCTGTTATTTTAGATAAGTTAGTCAAGCAGCGCCGTGATTCTATCAAGCAATATGAAGATGCAGGCCGTGATGATTTGGCCGATATTGAAAAAGCTGAAATGGTGGTTATTCAAGAATACCTTCCAGAGCAGTTAACGGATGCTGAGATTGATGAGCTTATTTCAGCAGCTCTTGAAGAGACGGGTGCATCATCTATGAAAGAAATGGGAAAAGTCATGGCTTTCATCAAACCCCAAGCACAAGGTCGTGCTGATATGGGTAAGATTAGTGGTTTAATTAAAGCGCGCTTTTAATTTTATTACAGCAAGTTTACTTTAACCCCACTGTACATCCATCCAAAACCCGTTTAGATCAATGATTTAATATCTAATCATTGGATATTCATATCATTTATAGATACTTAGTGATTCGCGCTTTTCCCTGTAGCGCTTAGTAGCCTGAGTCGTTACAATACCCTCCCCGATTTAATTAGAGAAGTCCTGTGTCAGAGCTTAAAAATGATCGCTTTTTAAGAGCATTACTTAAAGAACCCGTTGATAAAACTCCCGTATGGATTATGCGCCAAGCAGGTCGTTATTTGCCTGAATATCGTGCAACACGTGCTAAAGCAGGTAGCTTTATGGATTTGTGTGAAAATGCAGACCTAGCGTGTGAAGTCACACTACAACCCTTAGAGCGTTACGATTTAGATGCGGCGATTCTCTTCTCTGATATTTTAACCATCCCTGATGCGATGGGCTTAGGTTTGTATTTCGCTGAAGGTGAAGGCCCTAAGTTCAAAAAGCCTGTGACGACTGCTGCTCAAGTTAAAGCATTAGGTATTCCTGACCCTGAAGATGAGTTGGGATACGTGATGAATGCAGTACGTACTATTCGTAAAGAACTAGATGGACGTGTGCCATTAATCGGTTTTTCTGGAAGCCCCTGGACATTATCGACCTACATGGTTGAAGGCAGCTCCAGTAAAGATTTCGCTAAAATTAAAGGGATGCTATACAGCGACCCTGCTACGCTACACATGCTGCTTGAAAATCTTGCAGAAAGTGTAACGCAGTACCTTAATGCTCAAATACGTGCAGGCGCGCAAGCGGTGATGATTTTTGATACATGGGGCGGTAGCCTTACCCCAGAAACTTATCAAACCTTCTCGTTGGATTATATGCAGCGTATTGTTGATGGACTTGATCGAGAAGCCGATGGTCGTAAAGTTCCCGTTGTATTATTCACTAAAGGTGGCGCGCAATGGTTAGAGAAAATGGCGGATACGGGCTGTGATGCACTAGGTTTGGATTGGACGATTAACATCAGCGAAGCACGACAACGTGTGGGTGATAAAGTAGCGTTACAGGGCAATATGGATCCTTGTGTGTTGTACTCAAACCCTGATGCTATTCGTGCTCAAGTAAAGCAGATCATTGATGATTATGGTGAGGGTTCTGGTCACGTCTTTAACCTAGGTCACGGCATTCATCAACATATTGATCCTGATAATGTAAAGGTGTTAGTTGATGCTGTGCATGAGTTTAGTGCGAAGTAACTGGATGTACTAGTACTCCAACAAGTTAGGTTTGATGAATACAGCGAGTCAGGAAGCGGTTAGCCGCTAGGCGCGCCTTGCAGGGAATGGTTGTTCCCTTCACAAAAGACGCAACAACGCGGATGACCGCTTCCTG
>JALXAX010000131.1 GCA_026991755.1 Thiotrichaceae bacterium
TTCTGTGAGAAATTGTGAGCCTACTGGAGTTGTGATGTTGAACCCTGATCGGGATGAAAATACTGTCTTGAAAATGACAGGTTAAATACTAAGCAAAAGGTGACAACTACCTTGAAAAACACCGCCCTGATCGGGATGAAAATACTGTCTTGAAAATGACAGGTTAAATACTAAGCAAAAGGTGACAACTACCTTGAAAAACACCGGTGATGTTAAGTTCTAATGATTTTTCTGATATTGACATGTGAAATATTATACATATTTATGGAGCTTGGGGGTCTAACGCCCTCATGAGGGGCTTGCGGTTAGAAGCCACAGTACTTTGAGCCAAGATGAATTACCAGAATTCACTAAACTCAAAAGAACCGCTTAGTCAGCAAGTCCCTTCGATGAACTTGTTAGCCCTTTTTTTAGAGGCCTGGTAAATAAATAATGAAAAATAAAACAATTACTTATAAACATGTTTTTTAATGTAGGTTATTAATAGCTTGAAACTTACGAACCTCATTAATATACCACTCAGCAAGATAACTACTAATTACTTTGTTATGATGAATTGCATGATTTCTTTCTCTTATGAGTTTTTCATGATCAACTCTTGATCCATCATGATATTTAATTTGTATCATTTTTTTTCTAATTAGTAGTATTAGTAAGGGACCTAAACTATAACTCCAAATTGGACGTTTTTTGAAAAATGCGAAACCTAGTTTTTGTTTTGCTAAATCTTTAAGAAGAATTTCTAAATGTGTAGCTGCACTGATTAGTGCCATTTCATTATGCCCTTGTTCTAATAGCATTTTCGCTCTCAAAAGCGATGACTCTACTTCTTTTACCCCTATAGTTTCGGTTATTTTATTAACTATAGCAACTATGCCTATTTCTGACTCGACAGATATAATATCTGCTAAAGTTGGAGAATGTTTTAGTATTTGATTTCTAGAGATATTGTGCCAAATAGGTAGTATTTTATTTTTGTTATTTTCTTGGAGAGCCACTAAGCCTCTTAATTCTCTTTTAGGCCACTTTTTTTCAAAGAAATAATTGCTTAAAATTACAAGTCCATATTTAGAGTTATATAACCCAGAATCTATTTTCTCTGACAAGCTATCACCAAGCTTTAAGCTATGCTCGTCATACCAGATATTATAACCTTTTTCTGAAAGTGCTTTTGCAAGTGGGCGCACAAAGTTATCTTTATCTTCACTTGCATGGCTGATAAATAAGTCATATTCCACTACTTTCCCCAAAATAAATACAGTATGTATATTTGCCCAGTTTTATCAATTTAAAATCAATAATGGTTACATTATTGATTACTTGCCAGAGTTCAATAAACTCTATTCAGTTAAAGCATATTTAGGTCAATAGCCAACCTATTAGACCACTTACCCCTAACCCATGAAATGTTTCAAGAATTGAATAAGTAAGCTTTTTTCTCATATTGCTATCCTCCTTTACATCATAATTAGATGTATTTGAGCTTAAAAATATACCTTCTTTTAGGTACGAGATTAGTATCAAAAAAAGTAAGATGGCTAGAGATAAAGTTGTCTCAAAGGCTGTTAGGCTATGTACCCCACTATTAGCTAGTGACCTAAACACACTCTAGTAACCAATATTAACATCATACAAATAATATATGGGCTAATCAAATCATATCAACCTGACTTATGCTGGGCTAACAGATTATTAGACGACCTAATAGGGACCTTACTATGAGCCCTAAGTGTCGCCTAATATCCTTGTGCTGCAGATAAGAGTATGTTATCACACTAATTATTTCCAACAAATACACCCTATAATTGAAAGTCACTTAACGCTCACCCATGGTTAGTTTTTGCAAGTTATGTTTACCCAAAAAAGAATCGTAGTGTTTAAACAAGCTAATACTGTAATCGAACATTCTCCTTACCCAACAACTCTTTGATCTTTACTATTTCACTACTACTCACAGGAGCTTTGTAAGCCTCGCCTAAACGTAACTGTACTGTTGTATCCTTAGTGTCATAGTTTACAAAGACAGGGCAATTACGTTCATCATTTTCAGACGGTTCATAATCATTACCATACTCTCCAACTTCAACCTTTTTCATCTGTAATAATTGTTTTAAGGCTGGTACTAAACCATTACCTGTTTGAGAAACATTCACAGACATTAATAATCGACGTGCAAAGGTGCTTCTTGCACTTTGCATATCATGTAAGGCTTCAACTCTTAATCTGACTGAGCCTGTTCGCATATCGGTACTTAATGTACCTTCAACTAAGACGATTTCATCTTTAACAATAAGATGCCCAAAGCTTTCGTAGGTTTTGTTAAAGGCAGCTATCTCCATATAGCCAGTTCCATCGTCAAGAGTGAAAAAAGCTCGCTTACCGTTATCCATATTCTGCACACGTACTGCAGCGACAATGCCGCCTAAAATAACGGGGACTTTGTTAAATTTACCGCCTTCAATAACATCCATATTGTCGACGGTTACCAATGAGTGTGTCATCAACTGCTTGAGTTCGTCTCGATATTCATCTAGCGGATGGCCTGTTAAATACATCCCCAAAACTTCTTTCTCAGCGGCTAAGCGTTGCTTATCAGACCATTCCCCTTTATCTGGAACCGTAGGCTCCAATCCTCCCTGGCTAATAGCCCCACCGAATAAATCAGATTGTCCGAAGGCTTTGTCTCTATTATGTTGCTCTGCAATTTGGCAAGCTTCTGGAAGAAACTCCATGACACTTTTACGCGATTGCCCGAACACATCAAAAGCGCCTGCTTTAATTAATGTTTCTAGTACTCTACGTGAAACTTTCTGTGAGCTAACACGTTTACAAAAATCGACAAACGAGGTGAAATCACCCTCTTTCTCGCGATTTTCAACAATTAAATCTATAGCTGCCTCACCCGCACCTTTTACCGCACCAAGGCCATAAACCACCCTACCCTCATCATCTACAGTAAATTTGTAGTGTGAAAGATTGATATTAGGTGGCACGACTTCCAAGCCTTGCTGCTTACAGTCATCAATAAAGATAACCATCTTTTCAGTGGTATCCATATCGGATGACGAAACAGCCGCCATAAACTCCGCAGGGTAATGTGCTTTTAGCCATGCTGTTTGGAAAGAAACCAACGCATAAGCAGCAGAGTGCGATTTATTAAACCCGTAGCCCGCAAACTTCTCCATCAAGTCAAAGATATAAGTAGCCGTATCTTTTTCTACGCCATTTTTTAGCGCACCTTCCATAAAGATAGAGCGCTGCTTTTCCATCTCTTCGGGCTTCTTCTTACCCATTGCACGACGTAGCATATCCGCCCCACCCAGCGTATAACTGGCTAGCACCTGTGCAATTTGCATAACCTGTTCTTGGTAGAGAATAACACCGTAGGTAGGTTTTAATATGGGTTCTAAATCGGGATGTGGATATTCAACTTTTTGACGTCCGTGTTTTCGATTCACAAAGTCATCAACCATGCCTGAACCCAAAGGGCCAGGTCGATAGAGTGCAACCAATGCAACAATATCCTCAAACACATCGGGCTGAAGACGATTGATTAAGTCTTTCATACCGCGAGATTCCAGCTGGAAGATAGCGGTGGTTTGACTGGCTTTTAATAGGTCAAAGGAGGCTCTATCAGTAAGATCAATTTTCGCTATATCAATCGGTTCTTTATTATTCTTTTTACGACGTGCATTAACTATTTTAAGTGCCCAATCTATAATGGTTAGATTCCGTAAACCCAGGAAGTCGAACTTTACTAATCCAACGGCTTCAACATCGTTCATATCATATTGTGAAACGACATTTGCACCATCCGCATCACAGCAGATGGGAGAGAAATCCGTGATCAAGCTGGGAGATATTAAAACGCCTCCTGCGTGTTTTCCTGTATTACGAGTTAGCCCTTCTAGAGAGAGTGCCAAGTCCATCAGCCCGCGTACTTCTTCATCTCTATCATAGAGCTCTTTTAAGTCTTCTGATTCGACTAAAGATTTGGTTAAGTTAATGCCTAAATCTATTGGGATAAGCTTGGCGATGCGATCTACAAAACCGTAAGGATGACCTAATACTCGACCTACATCACGAATAACGCCTTTTGCTGCCATCGTTCCATGGGTAATAATCTGTGATACTTTTTCTCTTCCATAAGTACGTGCCACATAGTCGATAACCTTGTCACGATTATCCATGCAGAAGTCGATATCAAAGTCAGGCATAGAGATACGTTCTGGGTTTAGGAATCGCTCGAATAGCAGATCATATTCTAGTGGATCAAGGTCAGTAATTTTTAATGCATAAGCAACTAGCGACCCCGCACCCGAACCACGGCCTGGGCCAACTGGTATATCATTGTCTTTAGCCCACTGAATAAAGTCGGCAACAATCATAAAATAACCGGGGAAGCCCATGCCAATAATAACGTCTAGTTCTATTTTTAGTCGTTCATCGTAGGGTTTGCGTTTCTCTTCAAAATCGTCAGCAGCACGATCTAACAACATATCCAGCCGATCTTCCAATCCTTTACGAGATTCGTCTGCCAGAAAATCATCAATAGTAAAACCATCGGGCAATGGGATATCAGGGAGATAGTTTTTCCCTAGCGTCAGCGACAAGTTGCAGCGTTTAGCGATCTCTACTGTATTTTTGATCGCTTCGGGGATGTCGGAAAACAGCGCTTGCACCTCTTCGGCACTACGCAAGTATTGCTGATCTGTATAATTTTTGGGCCGGTTTTTATCATCTAAAACATAGCCATCTGAAATACAGACTCTAGCTTCATGGGCATAAAAGTCATCCGTTTTTAGAAAACGAACATCGTTTGTCGCTACAACGGGGATGTCGAGCTTTGTAGCTAAATCAACCGCTGCATGGAGGTAATCCTCATCGCCATTACGCCCTGTTCGTTGTAGCTCTATATAATAACGATCCGGAAAGGTTTTTGCCCATTGACTCGCTAATTGCTCTGCCTTTTCATTATTTCCATCGATGAGTGCTTTACCTACATCACCACTTTTCCCACCTGATAACGCTATCAGCCCTGCTGAGAATTCTTTCACCCATTCATAGCTAACTCTAGCCATGCCTTTATGCTGGCCATCGGTATAGGATTTTGAAATTAAGCGCGAAAGGTTGAGATAACCTTCTTCATTCTGTACCAGAAGAATAAGGTGAAATGGCGCGCTATCATCCTCTTCATTATCCAATAAAACATCTGCACCAAAAATAGGCTTAATACCTGCACCCATTGCCAACCGATAAAACTTAACTAGTGCAAATACATTATTAAGATCCGTCAGCGCAACCGCTGACATGCCGCCTTCTTCAACGGCTTTAACCAGTGGTTTTAAGCGGACGGTACTGTCATTTAATGAAAATTCAGAGTGTAAACGAAGGTGGACGAAGCTCATGGGAGGTGCTCTTATTGGGTGACTTTAGTGTAGCAAATATCCGATCGTATTCGCGGTATAATTTGCTTCTGAACTATTATTTCGTTGTCGTGAATGGTTAGCATATGAGGCCTTTTCATGAAAGGATGGCGAGAGATAAATGAGCGTAATTTCATCTATATCTGCTAAAAAAGAGGGTAATAGCCGAGCTATTGGCCGAATTTTTAGCAGAAATAGAGGGAATTCTAGCCATTTATTAATGAGCTTGCCGTTTTATCAAAACGGTCAACTCAATTATTTAGCTTGCTATATCCGTCATATCTTTCGTGCAAAGGCGTCATCACCCTGTGATAACCAACTAACTTCTAATCGAGTGCGATAATCATCTATATCATCAATCAACAGCACTCACATGAGATAATACTGACCCGTTTTCTAATTCCTACCTCTCTATGCGCGCTTTCAAAATCTTACGATTACTACTTCATCTTTCTTTGGGACTATTTCTTACCTTAATTTTGGCAGGCATCTTTAGACAGTCAGCCTCTGATCCATTCTATAGAAAGTTGAAAGGTTGGTGGCTCTCCTATATCCCTCGTATCTTGGGCATCAAAACAACTACTTTCGGCACACCCATACAAGAAACGGCATTATTCGTCTCTAATCATATTTCATGGCTGGATATTCCATTGCTAGGCGCTGTGGTAAACCCTTTCTTCTTATCAAAAGCAGGGGTACGAAAGTGGCCGTTGGTGGGCTGGCTTGCAGAAAAAGCAGGTACTTTATTCATTCATAGGGGCAATAAATCATCAGCCTTAAAGATTAAACAAGAAATGACAGACGCTTTGTCACCAAACTCATCAACAAAAATTGCTCAGATAGGCAACCAAAGTATTGTGAATACCAGTATCTTATTCTTTCCTGAAGGTACTACCACTGATGGCGCTAAGATTCAGCGCTTTCGTGCTCGCCTTTTTGAAGCAGCAATAGATGCTGGCGTACAGATACAACCCATTTTACTTCGTTATCCACATCATCACTATCCAACAAACCCCTCGATTCCTTTTATTGGAAAACAGTCCGCTCTAGAAAATTTGTGGCTGGTATTAGGTGAAAAAGAAATAGTTGCGGAAGTGTACATTCTGGACACTCAATCCCCTCATGGAAAAACAGCTAAAGAATTGGCTTTGGGGTGTCAACGTAAGGTGGAAATAAAACTTAAGGAATCTCTGATTAACTCTGACCGGAATTTCTGAGACTTAGCTGAGCTTTAGCGAAACTTAGAAGCTTCAGCAGATAGAATTTGTCAGATTTTTGCTAGAAAAGTTAGCAATAGCCGTAGCTATTGGTCACTTTTATAGTGAAAAGCTGGCGGATTCTAGCCTCAGAAAAACGAATCATGAGTTGATCAGAGGTTCCTTAAGGAAGTTCTGTAGAGACGTTGCATGCAACGTCTCTACACCACAGTAGATAAGAATCTAGTTAGACTCTGATCACATGGATCCACGATGTTTGTTACGCAAAGCCTCAAGTGCTTTAATCACACCGCTTGGCTCATGAAAATGAGCAATATGAAAGAGCGCCTCACCTTCATACACTAAAGGCAGCTTGGTTCTGCCAATAATAATGCCACAGGCAGTTGCCAGTACTTGTTCTTCGTTTTCCCCAAAGGGATCAGAGACAATACCAATCACTTCACCTTCTTCCACATGAGTTCCAACTTCTGCAACAGCCCGTAAAATGCCACTTTGCGGGGCGCGTACCCAGTTGCTGGAAGTTGCCAGTAAAGGCTTTTTACTGATGTCACAATGGCTGCCTTCTGAGGTCAACATGCCCAAAAACTGTAATACGTTAATAACACCTGATACGCCTATTTTGATAGACATTTCGTCAAAACGCAGGGCTTCTCCTGCTTCATAGAGCAGTATAGGAATATTATGTTTTCTAGCAGCTTTTCGTAGTGAGCCATCCAGTAACTTTTTTGAATCCATAACTACTGGTGCGCCAAAGGCACAGGCCATTTTTTTAATTTCCATTCCTAAATCTAGCTGGGCGCGAATTTGAGGTAAGTTAGTTCTACCGATAGCACCTGTATGTAGATCTATCCCATGAGTGCACTTTCTAACGATTTCATGCATAAAAAGATACGCCAGTCGGGATGCCATAGAGCCTTTACCTGAGCCTGGAAAAGAGCGATTTAGATCTCGCCTGTCTGGTAGATAACGAGATTGGGCAATAAAGCCATAAACGTTTACCACGGGTACGGCAATAAGTGTGCCTTTAAGGTTTTTCATTTCATTGGATTTTATGAGTCGGTGAATAATCTCAACGCCATTGATTTCATTGCCGTGCATTGCTGCACTTATAAATACTGTGGGGCCTTCTTCTATGCCATTAATGACATGAACGGGCATGTCAATATTTGAAGAGGTGTATAAGTCAGGCAAGGGAAGATTAATGGTTTTTTTCTCACCTGGCTTGATCTCTACTTCCCCTATGACGATACGGTTACTCATAAAGATGCTCTTAACTCATGCGAGAGAGATGGGCTAGCCATACGTTTAGCCAGCGATTTTTTGCTCCGTGCTTTTTGTATTCTCATGTGTTTTTCAATCGCCTCTATCATCATCCCAGCAATATCTTTACCCGAAGCTGCTTCTATACCTTCCAGCCCTGGAGTAGAATTCACCTCAATAACGACGGGGCCATGATTGGAACGTAAAATATCAACCCCTGCTACGGTTAATCCCATAATTTTTGCAGAGCGTACTGCGGTAGAGCGCTCTTCAGGTGTTATTTTGATTAAACGTGCTTTACCACCCCGATGAATATTAGAACGAAACTCGCCTTCCTTAGCTTGACGTTTCATGGCTGCAACCACGCGATTGCCGATAACAAAGCAACGAATATCTGCGCCTTTAGCTTCTTCGATATATTCTTGTACCAGAATATTAGCTTTAAGCCCCATAAATGCTTGGATAACACTTTCAGCCGCTTGATTTGTTTCCGCCAGCACCACACCAATTCCCTGTGTACCTTCAATAAACTTTACTACCAAAGGTGCTCCACCCACCATTTTATTAAGGTCTTCAATATCCCCAGGCTTATTGGCAAAGCCTGTAACAGGAAGGCCTATACCTTTACTGGATAACAGTTGTAATGAGTGAAGTTTATCGCGTGAGCGAGTGATTCCAATAGATTTATTTAGTGAGAAAACCCCCATCATCTCAAACTGACGCACCACAGCTGTGCCATAAAAACTAACCGACGCACCAATTCGAGGTATAACCGCCTGAATGTTTTTTAGCTCTTTGCCGTGATAATGAATGGTCGGATTATGTGAAGCAATGTTCATATAACAGCGTACAAAATCAACCACAACAGGATCATGTCCACGTTCTTTAGCGGCTTCCATTAAACGACGCGTTGAATACAGTTTTTTGTTTCGGGAGAGTATAGCAATGCGCATCGTAATTCCTTTTTTTTTCATTATTTATTCACCTAATGGAGCTAGCTACCATAGGGTGAAACTAAGTATTTTTATGTTTGTTAAAGGAACCTCTAAATAAGTCTGATCGGAATTTCTGAGTGATAGAATTTGTCAGGCTTTTGATAGAAAAGTTAGCAATAGTCGTAGCTATTGATCACTTTTATAGCGAAAAACTGGCGAATTATAGCCTCAGAAAAACGAGTCATGACTTGTTCAGAGGTTCCTTAAGGAATCTCTGATTAACTCTGATCGGAATTTCTGAGAGATAGAATTTGTCAGATTTTTGCTAGAAAAGTTAGCAATAACAGTAGCTATTGGTCACTTTTATAGCGAAAAGCTGGCGGATTCTAGCCTCAGAAAAACGAATCATGAGTTGATCAGAGGTTCCTTAAGTTTATCTAGGCCGTATAACTTTCGTGCATTCAAACGTTTTGTTGAAAATGATGACGATACATCCACTAGCATATGTTGGAGTATCCCTTGGCGACCTAGTAACATCCTAAATCTCATGTTCTCGCGTGCAGTCAACGTCATTTCAATAGGATAGGTGTCTTTGCCTATACATAGCGTGGTTTCAATAACATACCTGAACTCTCGGTGACCACCAGAATCCGTCACTTCACGAAAATCCAATAAAGGAGCCTTACATTCCTTGACTAGTTTCGGCTCATACTGGAGTGGATGAATTGAAAAGCTAACCCAGTCCTCTCCCTTTCGCTTTAGTTGTTTAATTTGAAACGCATGCAAGGCAGAAGTTTTGGCTCCAGTATCTATTTTTGCCTTGATAGCGGGCAGTCCGAGCGCTGGTAAAGCAACCCACTCACGCCATCCAAGTATTATTTGTGACATAAAAAAGACATAAGGTTATTAACGCCATTTATTAATAAATAGATGCGCTTAGAAAACACTATGAGACCTTTGCACGAAAGGATGGCAGAAGAAAAATGGGCGCAATAGCCAAGCTTTGGCCAATTTTAAATAAATGTGGACATTCAGATCATTTTGTCAGCCCCTATCTTTCGTGCAAAGGCTGGCTAAAGAGGCTGTGCAAGTATTAGTGGAATGTATAAAAATGATTGAAATTCCTCTGAGTTTTGTTCAAAGGCTCAACTAATAACTCACTATTAGTCTCCTTTTTGAACAAAATCTGGAAAATTTTCTCTCATTTTTATTTCGTCCCAGAATATTTGCACAGCCTCTAAAGCATAAGAACATCAAAGCCTAAAAAGCATAGTAAAGAATTAGGTTAAGTACTGAATATTTTCACATTGAGCCTGAAGGTACTCGGAGATTGGCATAAATGGGCACCTCTTAATTCATGGTCCGTTTAGCTGAGATTAGAATTTAATAGAGACACCCGTAAATGCCATATGCAAATTAAATACACTCATGCTAACCAGTTAGCCAGCAAGTTTGCTTGATTTATCAGCAGATGTTAGTTTTAAATACTAAATGATAAAAATAACAATAAGGGCTTGTATTATGAATCATCAACTGCGCCATCTCGGCCGTGCATTATGCTTATCTGTAGTCTGTTTCTCTCCCAATGTGGTATTAGCTGCAAATTTATCTACAACAAGTAGTGATGTCTCTACACCTTCTAGTGAAGCCTCAAGTGATACCAACATTCGATTAGCTAATCAGTTATTCACATACGCTAGTGCACTGATCAAAAAAGGTGAGGTTGAAGAAGGTCTTAATCATTTGAAACTAGCCGCTCACCGTAATCATCCAGCTGCTTTATTAGAACTTGCCTCTTACTATGAGCTTGGACTGGGTGTAGAAAAAGATATCGACAAAGCAGTGTCTTACTATCATGAAGCCATCGACGCAGGGTCTAGCAATGCACGTTTTAATCTTGCTTTGTTATTAGCAAACCCACAATCTGGCGATAACAATAATCTAGCTGAGGCTCGCTCTTTAATGACTAGTCTTGCTAAAAAAGGAGACCTAGACGCACAATATAGCCTTGCTCTGATGTATAAAGATGCGACAGGTACAACTTATTCTGATCCAAGCCGATCTATCTACTGGCTTGGGCTTGCAGCCAATGCAGGGCATAAGGAAGCTCAATTTAATCTGGGCCTACATTATTTAAAAGGTGAGTACCTCGCTCAAAATACTTCTGAGGCATCACTGTGGTTTAATAAAGCAGCTAAACAAGGCTTACCGAGAGCACAGTTTAACCTCGCACTCATGTATGAAGCAGGTGCCGGTGTCGCCAAAAATATGCGGCAATCATTAAGGTGGTATAAGTCTGCTGCTAAACTTGGCAATGCAGATGCTCAACAAAACTTGGGGATTAAGTATTTACTAGGTAAACACGTTGAACAGAATAATACTAAAGCTCTCAGCCTAATATCAGCCTCTGCAAAACAGGAAAACAGGAATGCACAATTTTTACTAGCACGACTTTATCATCTAGGTCGTAATGGTGTTTTGACTAACAATATTGAGGCTGAAAAATGGTACTTACGCTCCGCTAAACAAGGTCATCGCGAAGCTCAATACCAGTTAGCTTTATTTTTAGCACAACATAAAAAACCACAAGCAGCTAAATACTGGGCTTATCAAGCCGCCTTTGCTGGGCATCAAGAAGCTTATTTATTACAAGCTAAGCTTTAAAGCTTAGCTCTACTAATTTACTAGCACCAGTGCTTATTAAAGTTGAAAATACTGATTCAGGTGAGTATATAGATGCCCTATAGAGACATAACCACCTGTCAGTTGCTACCGTTCGTACCTTTAAAGTAACGACACAGACATGTATGATAATTAGACACAACGGTAAACCCCATTTACCACCCCAATAATAAGAATAAAAAGAGTGTCAACATGTCAAAAATTATTATCAGCGCTATAGTAGCGCCTTGCTTACTTTTAGTAACGTCTGCTTTTAGTGGGAACCAAGAATCAACCGCTAGTGAAATCACAATAAATGAAACAGTAATAAATAGTGCAATTATTACCGCTACGCAAACAAACGTGCAACAAAACTATCTCATGCAATATGTAGATTACCCTGCGCCTCGACGCTCATCACTAACACAACATTTGCTATCACAACATTAAAAAAGTAACTAAATTCAAACCTACTGTCAGACAAAAGTGATAAGAAATTAGAGTTACAGCGTCAAATTCAGTTAGAAAAAAAGCTTGAAGAAGTAATTAGTGTCAATCATAGTTGCAACATTTTTACTTTAACCTAGAATCCTCAGTTGGACAGCTTATAGAGTAATTCTTTTAGGCTGATGGCGTACACCTACAGGGATGTAGGTGTTAGGGCGACGCAGGACGCTAAAGCCGAGTAAAAAAAGGAGTTAATGGTTGACCCTTAATGAGTTTTTTTACATAGCCAATCAGTCTAAAACTTAGCTGAGCTTTAGCGAAACTTAGAAGCTTCAGCAGGGTTGCTCTATAAGCTGTAGCGCTTTCATTCTAAGAGTGAAAATTAAAATAACTACTTATTAACAGTTTATCAATTACTTAATGATAGCTGAAAGCGGTCAACTGAAGAATCTAGGTTTAAGTAACTAATGCCCAAGTTATCCATATTAATAAACAATAAACGACATCAATGGATGGAACAATTGAGGTTTCGTTTAGCTCGACCTGATGCTTTGCTACATTTAGCCTTATTAGGTTTAATTACTGGTTTAATTTCAGGTGGTGTCATCGTGCTGTTTCGTCTTCTTGTCGAAAAAACACAAGATTATCTGCTACCTGGAAACGGTGCTGAAAATTATGAGGCATTATCACCGTTATATCATTTTTTGTTTCCATTTATTGCAAGCCTCTTATTAGCCTTTATCTATTTTCGCTATGCAAAAGGAATTCGTGTATTAGGTGTTGCTAGAGTCATGGAGAGGGTAGCATATCACCAAGGCCATCTGACTTTACGTGGATTTTTTATGCAATTTATTGGCGCGGGTGTTGCCATTATCGGTGGTCATTCGGTAGGCCGTGAAGGGCCTCATGCTTATTTAGGAGCAGCTGCATCTAGTTTATTTGGCCAAGCTTTTAAGTTACCCAACAATAGTATCAGAACTTTAGTGGCGAGTGGTGCAGCAGCAGGCATTGCAGCCTCCTTTAACACCCCTTTAGCAGGTGTAATTTTTGCACTCGAAGTCATCATGATGGAATATGCCTTGAATAGCTTTATTCCCATCATATTAGCGGCGGTGGTAGCAACAGCGCTTTCTAACTCCGTACTAGGGGGTGAACCCGCCTTTACCGTTCCTGTATTACATGCCACCTCATTAACGGAATTACCTGTTATTTTACTGCTAGGTGTCGTGGTCGGAACATTTGCAGCCCTTTTAAATCACTCTTTAATGCTAATAACCACCAAAACACAAGGCATAGAAATATGGTGGCGGATTATTATTGCGGGTGTTGTAGTTGGCATTATTGGAATCGTTGAGCCTGGAGTTTTGGGAATAGGTTATGACACGGTGAATGCTAGTTTACTGGGCGAGTTTACCTTAGGCGCCATTCTTTCACTTGTCTTTTTAAAATTATTCGCAACAACTATTAGTGTTGGACTAGGCATTCCAGGTGGCGTAATTGGACCCGCATTTTTTATTGGGGGAACGTTAGGTGGTGCTATTGGTTTGATGGCAATGTGGTTTTATGGTGATTCTATTTCTCATGTGGGCTTTTTTGTACTGCTTGGAATGGGAGCAATGATGGGAGCAAGCCTGCAAGCGCCCCTGGCAGCTTTAACCGCCATCATGGAACTCACCTATAATCCAGGCATTATAATGCCTGGCATGTTAGTCATCGTAGTGGCTCAACTAACGGCTAGTGAAGTATTTAATAAACGTTCCTTATTTGTCACCATGCTTCGCTCTAATGGATTGGATTTTTCAATTGATCCTGTGTTGCAGGTATTACGTTCTATTGGTGTGATGAGTGTTATTGATAGAAAGTTTAAACGTTACCCATCTATCATATCTCATCAACAGGCTGAGGAGATCCTTGAAAGTGGTAACGAATGGTTGATTTTAGAAAATGAAGAAGGTGACATTGATAGTGCAATGCCTTTATCTGAACTCGCCAAAATTTTACAACGAGAAGACTCCGAAAGTGCTGTCTCTGCTGATAATAAAAAAATTAATCTTTTAGAAATTCCAGCAAAGCGTTTAAATCTAACACCTATTTCATCACAAGCTAATTTAATGGAAGCACACGAAGCTTTTTTAAGAAAAGCTGAACTACTCTATGTTGTTTTCCAAGTAAAGAATATCACTCATGACCCTAGAATCTATGGCATTATTACTCCACAAATTCTTGAGGAAGCCTATATACCAAAATCCGTTAAACACATGCAAAGAGTCAATGATAATAAATAGATAACTGACATTTTGTTTTTTAAGCACATCTAATTAATAGAGATGCCTTAAATTTTCAGAGAGCTTCAGGGAAGGTCTTCAATAGATAGATAATGTTAGTACTTCAAGGCTTCTGAGGAATCCAGGTTAATGTATAGAAAACAATTAAAACGCTCGCGCAAACAATTAATGTCTAAACGTATTTGGCAAACACGAATTGTCTTTTTTAGCGGTGCATTATTAGTTGGCCTGGCGGCAACACTGGTTGCCTTTGGAAGTGACCTCTCAACACATTTGTTTTCTGAGGTAATCGAAGGACGACCTTGGCTACCCTTTATTATTACACCTCTAGGTTTAATGACCATTATCTATTGCACTCGTACCTTTTTCCCAGGCGCGGAGGGCAGTGGTATTCCACAAGCTATTGTGGCTTTACGTCAAAATCGTAAAAAACATTTACGTTATAAACTACTCTCTATTCGTATCGCTATTGGTAAGGCGTTAATGATTTTTCTTGGCCTTTTAAGTGGTGCATCCATAGGCCGAGAAGGGTCAACCATTCACATAGCTGCCTCTATTTCTTTTGCCTTAACGCGTTACGCGCGATTTCCACACTATGATGTAGGGCGGGGCTTAATATTGGCAGGTAGTGCAGCAGGTCTAGCGGGAGCCTTTAATACGCCATTGGCTGGAATTGTATTTGCTATTGAAGAACTAGCTAAGAATTTTGAATCTAAGACCAGCGGCACAGTATTAACGGCTGTCATTGTTTCAGGGCTTACTGCCTTGTCGATTAGTGGTAACTATAATTATTTTGGAGCCGTTAAAACGAGCATTGAGATGCCTTCTATTTTGATCGTAGTGGTGGTCTGTGGAGTTGTAGGTGGCTTAATAGGTGGATCTTTTAGTGCCTTATTGATCTATGTAAACCGTTGGATAGCCCCTTTTCGTAATAAACACCCTTATGTTCTTGCAGGCAGTGTTGGTCTTATCTTAGCCATCATTGGTTTATTATCAGCAGGTCAAACTTGGGGCACGGGTTATGAAGAGGCGAAGATGGCACTTGAAGGTAAAGAACACGTCAGTGCAAGCTATCCTTTTTTAAAATATCTAGCCACCCTACTCTCTTATTGGACAGGAATACCGGGGGGTATTTTTGCTCCTTCCCTCTCTATTGGTGCAGGTTTAGGCAATTGGCTTTCTCTGTGGTTGCCCATGGCAGGAATTTCTACGGTAGCCCTATTAGGTATGGCCGCTTACTTTACTGGTGTAGTGCAAACGCCGATTACTGCCGTTGTAATAATTATGGAAATGACAGGGAATCAAGAAATTTTATTGCCTTTAATGGCAACGTGTTTAATTGCGGATGGGTTATCCAAAATCGTATGTCCTCAGCCCATTTATAGAGCCTTAGCCGAAGACTTTATGCGAGGTTTGAAGCCTAAATAACTGATTTTCAATGTATAAAGTATAAAGCTCCCTCTCTTTTTAAGGAATCTCTGATTAAGTCTCTAAAATATGAGAAAATATCCATATTCCAAAATTAAGTAAAAACTTCTGTTATTTTGTCAGGATTCATAACATGAAACAGCTCAGTTTCTCTAGCCTCAATTAT
>JALXAX010000132.1 GCA_026991755.1 Thiotrichaceae bacterium
CAGGAAGCGGTCATCCGCGTTGTTGCGCCTTTTGTGAAGGGAACAACCATTCCCTTCAAGACGCGCCTAGCGGCTAACCGCTTCCTGACTCGCTGTATCCATCAAACCTAACTTGTTGGAGTACTAGTACTTATTTTATATAAGTTGTAAATGTCTTTTTCCCTTTTAACCTATATATATCAAAGTCTCTGTCTACTGTCGCTATCTCATTTATTTTTAGTTTATCGCCTAGAAAGACTAAACAAGCATCAGCAAAATCCATCGGTAAATCAGCATATTTTATGGTTAATTCTTTTATTCTAAAAAGGTCATTTGCGGTAATAGGCTCAATACTCACAGCTCCAGCATTCACCCAACCCAGAAAATCTATTTGTGCATTCCTGTTAAAATCTAATAAGTGTAATGTTTCTGTAATTGAGGCAATAGTTGTTATTAACTCACTACGGTTAGATTTTATAAAGTTTTTAGAAGCAGCATGATAGTCATCATCACTGTCAAACAACGCAATAAGCGGCCCTGAATCAATTAAGATTTTTTTCATTTTTTGGCTCTTATTTTTTCTTTGACTAGTACCTTTCTATTGGCTGATAAATCATGTCGCCCACTTGCATATTTACCAAATAAATCATTACCTAGCTCCCAAGGTGATGGCTTTTCCAGATTGCCCAGATAATCAGTGATGCTTTTTCTTATCAACTCTGATTTACTAACTCCTAATTGATAAGCGACGGACTTTATTGTCTGCTCTAACTGTGGATCAAGCCTAAGTGTAATCATGTGTTCTGCCAATTATCATGTATTACTAATTGTAATACGCAAGCAGATATTGTCAATTGTTTTCATTGAATACCCAGTGTGGTGTACACCTACAGGGATGTAGATGTCAGGGAGAAAGAACGCTAAAGCCTAGTAAAGTAAAAAAATAGTCTACGACTGCTGAATAGCCCACATTTCACTATACACGCCTTGCTTCGCTAATAGCTCTTTATGCGTACCACGCTCTATAATCTCACCACTATCCAGCACTAATATTTGATCGGCATCGACAATAGTTGACAGCCTGTGCGCTATCACTAACGTGGTGTGCTGATCCGAAATACTATGTAACGTATCCTGAATCGCTTGTTCTGTGCCGCTATCTAATGATGAGGTCGCCTCATCAAAGATTAGAATAGATGGCTTTTTAAGTAGCGCTCTGGCGATAGCCACTCGCTGTTTTTCTCCGCCTGATAGCTTTAATCCGCGCTCCCCTACAACTGTCTCCCAGCCATCAGGAAGTGACTCGATAAAGTCTTTGATATGCGCCATTTCTGCCACTTTTTCGACTTCTTCACGGCTTGCTTTGAGGTTGCCGTAATGCAGGTTGTAATAGATGCTGTCGTTAAACAAGATAGTATCTTGGGGCACGATACCAATAGCGGTACGCAAGCTTCTTTGCGATACACTGGAAATATCTTGCCCATCTATGGTGATGGCTCCGCCCGTGACATCATAAAAGCGAAACAGCAAACGCGAAATGGTTGATTTACCTGCACCACTGCGCCCGACGATGGCGACTGTCTGTTCTGGCTCTATGGTGAAAGAAAGTTTTTTGAGAATTGTCCTTTCTGGTTGATAAGCAAAGTCTACGTTTTTAAATACTACTTTTCCTTTGCTAACCACTAGCTCTGTTGCATCTTCGGTATCAACGATTTCAGGTTTTTTATCCAGCAACTTAAAGACTAAGTCCATATCTGCTAGCGTGTATTTTATCTGTCGATAGATAATACCCAGTGCACCGAGTGGAATAAACAGCTGCAACATAAACGCATTAACCATAACCAGATCACCAATGCTCATTTCACGTTCTATCACGCTATTAGCCGCAAAAAACATGATAATGGTTACGCCAGTAGCAATGATTGAAGCTTGCCCGAAGTTAAGCATCGACATGGTGGATTGGCTTCTGACGGCTACGTCTTCCCATTGCTCTAATGTGTTGTCTACTCGCTCTAATTCTTTCTTCTCGTTATTGAAGTATTTAACAGTTTCATAGTTGATAAGGCTATCAATGGCGTAGGTATTCGCTTCGGAATCTAATCGATTCATTTCATGACGAAATTCCATGCGCCATTCAGTAATCAAAAACGTAAACGTCATATAGGCAACCACTGTACCGAAAGTAATCAGCGTGAATATAGGCGCATATTGGCTTAGTAGAATGGTTGCCACTAAGGTAAATTCCACGGCAACAGGGATGATGCTGAAGACCATAAAATTCATAATCGTACCTACTGAGCGCGTGCCTCTTTCCAGATCTCGGCTAATCGCACCTGTTTTTCTATCCAAATGAAAACGCAGTGATAAATCATGTAAGTGTGCCAACACGCGGGTTGATAAACGACGCATGGCACGATACCGCACTTTAGCAAATACCGTATCGCGGAGTTCATTAAATAACGAGCTAGACAGTCGCAATGCACCATAGGCAAACAACAAGGCAATAGGCAAAACCAGCATTTGCTCTTTATGCCCTTCAAGATAATCTACGATCGCTTTTAAGGTAACTGGGACACCCACATTAGCCATTTTGGATAACACCAAACAGGCTAGTGCGAACAATGCCCTGCCCCGATAATCCATCAGATAAGGAAGAATAGAACGTAGGTTTTGCCAGTCACGACGATTGCCGTGAACTTTGCCTTGTTGGTGTATGATCATGGATAGATAATAATCAGGTCAATAATTAGAAATAATAAGCCACGAACAATAGCAGAAAACGGGGTTTCTAGTACTCCATCAACTTAGGTTTGATGGATACAGAGCAATCCAAAGCGCTCAAGACAAGGCTTGGGTTGCAGGCAATGGTTGTTCCCTTGGCAAGACCCATAACGCAGTATTGAGTGCTTTGGGTTGCTCCCTTCGGGCGAGCCAGGAAGCGGTCATCCGCGTTGTTGCGTCTTTTGTGAAGGGAACAACCATTCACTGCATGACGCGCCTAGCGGCTAACCGCTTCCTGACTCGCTGTATTCATCAAACCTAACTTGTTGGAGTACTAGTTAGCAACCACATAATTGGTTACCATCATCAAACAGCTCAGTTAGTATCAAAATACCTTTAGGAAAATAAAGAATGGATAATAATTCACAGCCAGGAAGCTTCTGGGAAGACCTGTACCAAACTGAGAAAACAGGTTGGGATAGAGGTGGTACAAGTCGTAACTTATTAAACTGGCTGGATAACAAAGCATTGCAGCCTTGCCGTATTCTCGTGCCTGGCTGTGGTAACGGTTACGAGGTGTTGACACTTGCAGAGCAAGGGTTTGATGTAGTTGCTATTGATATTGCACCCTCTGCGGTTAGCAACCTCCATAAAGCATTGGACAACAATCAGCTGAAAGCTGAGGTGATTCATAGTGATTTCTTCTCGCTAGATTTTACTAACAATCCTTTCGATGCCATCTATGAACAAACCTGTTTGTGCGCGCTACAACCTGAACAATGGAGTAAGTTTGAGCAATGGCTTCATCAGTCGCTAAAGCCTGAAGGCAAGCTTTATTCTCAGTTTATGCAAACCCATCAGGACGGCGGCCCTCCTTTTCATTGCGATATGAATGAGATGAGAGCGTTATTTAGCAACGAGAGATGGCAATGGGTTAATGAAGATGAGCCACTCAAGAAACATGAGCTTTCTCAAAAGCTTGAGATTCCTTGTTTATTACAAAAACTCAGCTAATGTATTAATTAGTAGCAAAAGTTTTTACATACAAGCACCGCCTTCGACTCCGTTCAGACTACAGAGTAGCACCCTGAGCGGAGTCGAAGGGCGCGGTTTTTACTGAACATACTTTTGCAACTATTAATATCAACAAACCGTGGGTTTGAAGTATGTAAGGTTTCAACCTTTTAACTCCTCTCCCTAGCAGGGAGAGGGTTGGGGTGAGGGTAGAATAATTCAGAACTGAAATACTTGGGGCAATTATTACATTGTCTGAATTACTGAGTTGGAAATTTGAAATAAGCCTTATTAAGGTACTCACCAATAGACGTCATATCATCATCAAATAATTCTAGATTAAGGTTGGAGTTACACAACCGAACTTGGCTTTGTAAACGCTCATACGACTTCATTTTACTAGCTGGACGCTGATAAAAAGCCGCATTGTGAGGAGTAATATGACAACCCGCACATTTTTCTTGATGTAACTTTCCACCTTCAGAAGACGTTATATTCGCTATTTCCTCTGTCGCATTTTCAGTTGCTTTCGCAGGTGCCGCAACCGTATTAGGTTGTTTGTCCTGACAAGAAGCCATCGCTAGGAAAAGTGGAAGAATTAAGAAAAACGGCTGCTTCATAGGTTGCTCCTTATACAATAAAGTATAAGAATAGTACTACATTATTTAAAACCTTAATAGTTTCTGTAGTTTACTGCCTTCAACCTAAACAGGTACAACATCAGAGGGTTCTTTTAGAGGAGAGTCTTTAATAGGTTCAGGCACGGAATGCATGCCACAACCTTCAACCACGATGGTATTCTTACCCTCTCGTTTCGCTTGGTACATTGCGTAGTCAGCTGACTTAATGAGCATAGCGGGGAAAACAATATCCGTATTTCCGCCCTCTTTGGACTGCTTTGGAGAACAGCTAGAAATACCAATACTCACCGTTAATTTACGGTTTTTATCTAAAGGATACTTCACATCTAATCGCTCAACTGATTTCTGTAGTCGCTCAGCCACGCGGTACGCACCATCAACCCCCGTTCCTGGAAGTAATATCGCAAACTCCTCACCCCCTATTCGAGCAGCAATATCGCTAGGCCGACGTGCATTGGAGCGAACCGCATTAGCCACTTTTTTCAGATACTCATCACCGGTGTAATGCCCTAACGTATCGTTATAAAGCTTGAAGTCATCCACATCAATGATCAATAAAGCAATCGGGTTGCGCTCACGCGTGCTACGTCTCCATTCTTTTTTGAACGACATATCAAAAGCACGACGGTTTGCTAGCTGGGTTAATTGATCTGTCTCAGCTTGAGCCTGCAATGCCTGTTGCGTCTCTTGTAGTTGAGTAATAACTTGATTGAGGTAACTCGAGGCAAAAATAATGGTAACCGCCAAAGCAACCAAACAAATGATGAGCATAATATGATCACCGCTTGAAAAGTTATAACTCATGCTAAAAGCAAGCGGTGCGAGAATAGTAATGAATTGCGCGAAAAAAGCGGCTCTTGAAGCAAGCACCACAGGTATCGTCGCTATCAGCACAGAAATCAACAAGATAATTAGCGTGGTTTGTACAACAGGCTCTTCAGAAAATAGAAAAACACCTGCGGCTCCCCATAAGGAGCTCATTAAGGTAGTTAATAAGATATATTTACTTACCCAAATTTTTGAACTACTTGGGTCAAATTTACTAGGTTTGATTTCACTGGAATTATGGTTTAGGCGAATAAAACCCGTTACCGTTAAAAAACCAAACCAAATAATCAAAGATCGTATGCTACCCACATGCGCATAAACTAATGATGAAAGTAAGACGAGCGCAAGCCCCATATGAAGCCAGAATGACTGGATATTATGCTTTTTTAAACGAGCTATATTCTCTTCAGGAAAATCATCAGAAATGGTATTTGTTATAGCTTTTAGACTTAGCATATTAATGGCGTACAGTTATAGATGATGAGCAGGTCTTCTGCCAAAAAGGCAACTGTTGAAGGATATTTTTTTTAAGCATTTCCCCCTGCTTAAAAAATTACCCATAAGTATAGTCTATTCTTACACACTTAGGGGGTAAATCAAATTTATTCTATAAAGGGAATACGGGTTCATAATTATACTGTTAAAGAGCAATGTATCTTGGATACGAACCTTTAGAGGCTGTGCAAGTATTCTGGGACGAAATAAAAATTTTAACCCTTTTTATCCGTTCCACGAATACTTGCACAGCGTCTTTTGCATAAATTACGTTCAAATCTAAAACTCAACTGTTAACTTGGCCCAGATAGTACGTCCTGGCTCATTAACCTTTATTGACTCAATATCTAACAGGTTTGAACGACTGGAGTGTTCTGCATAAGTTTTATCTAGCAGGTTGTCTACCCCTAGACGCATACTAAGTTTGTTGTTGATCTGGTAGTTACCATATAAATCCAGTGTGCCATGACCTGCCGTTTCTCCCACTTCCTGTTTGCTGAGGGTATCAATACGATCCTGATGACTTGCGAAGTTGATTTTTGCACCAGCTCCCCATTTGTCCGTAGCATAATCTAGCTGAATCTTGCCATTTAAGGGGGGAGTTTGGGCAATAGGGCGGTCATTATCGGTAGTATTAGTGGCCCTGACATAAGCAAGACTACTGCTAAGATCCAGTCTACTGTTTAGCTTCACCCTTCCTTCCAGTTCAACACCATAGAGTTCGGCATCAACGTTACGATAAATATCTGCTCCGTCTGATTGTAAAATACCCGCTTGCCCACGAGCAGTATCACGAAGAATATAATCAGTCACTTTATCAAAGAACATAACACCGCTGAGAGCAAATTTATCGGTATTTCTATTTAAACCAATATCAAATTGATGATGTTTTTCAGGTTTAATCGTTGGATTACCAATCCAGCGAGCTATTGCCATTGCAGGTGGAGCCCATTTATTCATTCCACGCTCGGTTGAATCTGCTGTTCTCACGCTACGGCTTAAACCTGTGAATAGTGATAAGCCCGCTCCAAGTTCACGTTCATAGCGAAGCAAACCGCCTACATTGGTTTCAGACTGATCTTCCGCTGTAGTGCCATAGTAAAAGTTATAAGACTGGTTAGCTGAATGTCCATTGATACTGACACCCGCCTTATCGGCTGAAGCATCCACCTGGTCTATACGCAAGCCGTATTTTAGTTTCTGCTTACTAGCAATATGGGTGGTACCTTCCGCAAATATTCCTAATTGCTGGATATCATTATCTGGCCACAATATTCCTGTAGTAACCGCTACACCCGTTGTCATATTGTTAGATACGGCATTACGCACATTACGCTGCAAGTCTACGCCATACTTCCACTGAGTTTTTCCAATTGTGGAGTCTAGCGTTACTCGGCCGCCCGTAGTTTTTGAGGTCGTTGGCGTTGCCATTTTTTGCCCCGCATTGGGGCGTAAGCTAAAATTATCCATCAAGTGATCAACATCACTGAGATAAACTTCTGCTTTGATATTGTCTATATTGCTTGAAGCAGGTTTGTCGAGATAACGTAGACGGAAGATGTCACCATCTTCTGTTGGGCTGTCCATTCCCGCACCTGGGTAAAGCGCATCGGAAAATGAGTTGTGTTCATAGCTAAACTCAAATAAGCGATCTTGAGTAGGCATGTATCCTACTATAAAACCTGCCTGCTCATGATCATAGGAAGAGCGTACTTCACGTCCGTCACCATCTTCATAATTTTGTGCTTTTTTAAGTTCGCCAATACCTCGAAGATAGCCTTTTTCACCAGCAGCAACGACATCTGCAAGGATGTCATGCTGAATGGCATTGTCACTGCCAGTGATGCTGGCTCGACCATGCACACCTTTTTCTTGTGCAAGATCTCGTGTATCACGTTCAAATAACACCGTACCACCACTTCCACCACTGCCATAAGCCAGTGTTTGTACGCCTTTAAGTACCGTTACACTTTCATAGGTTTCCAGAGCTGCCCAGCTTGCAGGAGGATCCATTCGGTTTGGGCAACCCCCATGAATATAGGCTCCATCCAGTAATATATTGAGGCGAGTCTGGCTTTGACCCCGCACAATAGGTTCTATGCCTCTGCCGCCAAAGCGACTCATCGATACACCATTGATTTGTGTTAGAAAATCACCTCCATCTGAACTGGTCGGGCTGACGCGATTATAGCTTTCAGGCTCTGAAGCATTCGGGTTGATGTCCAATGTGTCTTGCACAATAATGCTATCGAGTTCATCTGCCCATGTAGTTGTCATGACAGTCATTGAAGCAGTAAGAACTGGGAGTATGAGTCTATTTTTCATTAATAGTTACCTGTGAGTGTCTGTAAATTTCCTGATTAGCTGTGACTCGTTGGCAGGTAAGGGAGTAAGTACCAACTTGGGTAAAAAGGTAAGTAATCAAGGTTGATTTTGAGTGTACAGGGATATAATGATTAACTAATATGGTTCTGTTTTTGAGTGGGTCAGTTCACCTAATACTGTGTGAAATGCCCCAGTTTAGTGAGATAGCCTATTGAAGAAGCTATATAAGTGATAAGTTTTATTCATATTGATTACTCAAAAGGCATGTAGAGACAATGCAAGTCTAGTTTCTACTGGCTTGTAACTAATCTGCTATGTCCATAGGGAAAGATTATAAATGATGATGTTTTTAAGAGATAACCTTGATTGGTTGGTCTTTGGTACGCTGGGCTTAATGAGCTTTTTTATGCTTTGGTTTGTTATAGAACGGTACTTTTATTTAGCTCGCGTGAAAGTGGAGAACTTTCATCACGCTGATCGTTTGAATGTGGCTCTGACTACTCATTTGACGGTTATTTCTACTGTCGGAGCTAATGCACCTTATGTGGGTTTACTAGGAACAGTTCTTGGCATTATTTTGGTGTTCTATGATATGGGACAGGGCGGCAAGATTGATGTACATACTATTATGACCGGGTTGGCATTAGCGCTTAAAGCTACGGCGGGGGGGTTATTGGTGGCGATCCCCGCTATCATACTCTACAACGCTTTGTTAAGAAAAGTGGAGGTTATTAATGCAGAGTGGAGAGAATATAAAGACGGGCTTGGGGTTAGGAGCCTGTCCGAGAATAGAAAATCACTATGAAGCGCTTTGACCAAATTAATGTGATCCCTTTTATTGATATTATGCTGGTATTGCTGGCTATTGTTCTGACGACAGCTACTTTTATTTCACAAGGGGCGATAGAAGTTGATCTTCCTAAAGCAGAGAGTGCTGAAGCCCTACAAGAGGTTGATGAAAAAACGATAGAAATTGCGATTAATGTGGACAGTAAAATATTTATTGATGACAAGGTTGTTTCTAAGCAAGAGTTAGCTATAAAGCTGGAAACATTAGCAAAAGAAACACCTGTTTTATTGCGCGTTGATAAGAAGGTGGCTTTTGAGAATTTTGTAAATGTGATTGACCTGCTAAAAAAGAACAAGCTGGAAAAGCTGTCTATTGTTACTCAGGAAGTCCATGAAAAATAATCTGCTGGGTTTCATGATCTCAGCGCTACTGCATGTGGGGTTGATGTTATTGATGATTAATCTGGGCAATAGTCAACCAGCTAAACCACCTGAATCAGCGCCCATCCCATTAACACTAGCGATGTTTGAGCCAGAACCCGAGCCTATTCCAAAGCCTGTAATGCCCGTAGAGCCTGAGCCTAAGGTTGAGCCAATAATAGAACCTAAGCAGGTAAAAAAAATAGAACCCAAACCTGATCTTAAACTCAAACCCAAGGTAAAACCTAAGCCTAAGAAAAAGAAGGTGGTAAAGAAAAAAGTTAAAAAGAAGCTTAAAAAAAGAAAGAAGAAGGAAAAGAGAAAAGATCCAGAAATGGAAAGGTTGGTTCGTAGCGTTATGAATCCACCAAAACAGACCAGACCACAACCCGTTGTAAAACCACGTCCAAGACAGCCAATGAGCAGGTTGGTGAGACATGAAAAACCAAGACAAAAAACAACATATCCCGTACAGCATCTTGTATCAAGGCGCATAGCTCCACAAAGAGCCAGACCTGCGGTCAATCACCCTCAGACGAGTAAAGCTGAAGCGGCATACAGGGCACGGTTAAACCAATTATTGAGAGCAAATAAACGCTACCCCAAAAGAGCCAAGCGTATGGGGAAGCAAGGTACAGTAAAAGTGAGCTTTATCATTTTACGCAATGGATCCATACAAAATATTAGACTGGTTAACAGCTCAGGCAACTCAACGTTAGATAGTGCAGCATTAAGAGCGGTTAAAAGCATCTCAGGAAAGCTCCCTTTTCCAAAAGAGATTAAAAAAAGCCAGTGGCTGTTTACTGTGCCTGTGATATATCAATTACGATAAATACTGTAAAAGTTAAACTTGATGAAGTCACTGATTCAGGTTAAAGCTTGTGAAAGTATTCATATGTAGGGTGTGCCGACGGAGGAGGCGCACCGCTTATCATGCACTTATGGTGCGCTTCGTACCTCAGCACACCCTACAAATAGCATTTTCTGAGTACTTTCACAGCCTCTTTAGCTCCGCCAGTTGAGGCTGAAACATTCGTTTCCTAGAAACTTAAGGGTGAGTCTATAAACCTAGAAAGCTCAGTTGAATCACTCTCCCAACAGAAAGGGAGTATAGTTACTAACGAGTTATACCTATCATGAATAAAACTGCTGAGAAAGAGATAGATAAGATCACCCAACTGTATGGCACGGCATATAAAATTGTTAATAATGGTTCTGCAGCAGGCTATTTAGTTGATCATTCATCCTGTACTTATATTATCGATAAAAAATGACCGTAGCTTTTTTAATAGGACTATTTAGCGCATTACACTGTTTCGGCATGTGTGGTGGCTTAGTAGGCGCAATGACCATGAGTCTTCAGCCCGCCATTCGACAAAACCAGGCACGGCTTGCCTTGTACACATTGGCTTATAATAGCGGACGTATTTTAAGCTATATGCTGGCAGGTTTGCTAGTCGGCTGGTTTGGACAAGCTTTAAAAGAAGTACTGGTTTCAGAAGGTGGCATTGGCTACTTGCGACTGGTTGCATCCATGCTAATCATTGCTATGGGACTCTACATCGGAGGCTGGTTTCCTCAGTTTGCCCGTATTGAAAAACTAGGTACACCGTTATGGCGACACCTTCAACCGATTGGGCAAAAACTATTACCAGTAAAAAGTATAGGCCAAGCTTTCCTCTTTGGTGCTGTTTGGGGCTGGCTGCCCTGTGGATTGGTGTATTACGCCTTGCTTATTGCACCTGCACAAAATGGTGCAGTCAATAGCTCGCTTTTCATGCTTGTTTTTGGGCTGGGAACGTTATTACCGATGATGAGTGCGGGTTTTCTGGCTGGACGGTTGGTACATCTGCGTCAATCGCGAAAAATACGATACATATCAGGTTTATTATTGGTGTTCATGGGTATAATTAGTCTATGGTTGGCTGTTGATCCCAATGCACATCATCAGCTACCGTTTCATGCTTTATAAGGGACGGCGCAATAATAAACCCACCAGTTTTGCGCTTCCCTTAGTAATTTGATGCTTATCAATCGTGTGAGACCTAAGCACGATTGATATGACGATATAATTTAATTAGAGACCTTTGCATGAAAGGATGGCGAGAGAAAAATGAGCGTAATTTTCTCTATTTTTGCTAAAAAAAGAGGGGAATAGCCGTGCTATTGTCCGAATTTTTAGCAGAAATAGAGGAAATTCAAGCCATTTTAATCCGTCATATCTTTCGTGCAAAGGTCTCAATTACTAACTGGTCATTTTTATGGATACCAAAGTCCAATTAGTGGGTGAGTCACCAAAATTTCAGGAAGTCCTACGAACTATTGAACTTGTTTCAGTGACTGATGTTGCCGTTTTATTGACGGGAGAAACAGGCACTGGAAAAGAAGTAATGGCGCAGGCGATTCATAATAAAAGCCCGCGAAAGCAACGCCAAATGATAACTATTAATTGTGCGGCGTTACCGGATGAACTGGCTGAATCCTTATTGTTTGGTCACAAAAAAGGGGCATTTATTGAAGCAACTGAAAACAATATCGGTTATATCTCACAAGCGCGTTCAAGCACTTTATTCCTAGATGAAATCTGTGAACTATCCCTTTCTATTCAAGCAAAACTATTACGTTTTCTTGAATATGGCGAAGTTCAACCTGTGGGTCAAACCCATACCCGCAAATATGATGTGCGTATTATTGCTGCTAGCAATAAAAGCCTGAGTGAAGAAGTTAAGAAAGGAAACTTTCGCGCTGATCTCTTCTAT
Source organism: Thiotrichaceae bacterium (assembly GCA_026991755.1). GTDB lineage: Bacteria > Pseudomonadota > Gammaproteobacteria > Thiotrichales > Thiotrichaceae > HyVt-477. The sequence goes on from JALXAX010000132.1 coordinate 11,972, forward strand.
CGTCTAAATATAATCCCCGTAGAGCTACCCGCTTTAAGAGAGCGTGAAGGCGATACTAGTTTATTAATGGACTATTTTTTCCGTGATCTGGTGCAGAAGCAACATCAGACCGCCCCAAGCTTAACTAAAGTGGCTGTAAAGCAGCTTACACAATACAATTGGCCGGGAAATATACGTGAATTACGCAATTTTTGTGAGCGGATGTTTATTCTCTTTAGTGGTAAAGAAATAGATGTTACTAACTTGCCCTATGAAATTCGTAGCTATCAGCCTAGTAAAGAATCAGGTAGAGGCTATGCCTCACCATTCAGTCTGCCTGAAGCCGGAGTTCAACTAGAGTCAGTAGAAGTAGATTTAATTCAACAGGCGCTACACAACACAAATGGTAATAAATCTCGTGCGGCTCGTTTGCTTGGATTAACTCGTGATACTTTCTTGTATCGCTTAAAGAAATATTCAATCAATATCTGACTTTTGTTGGAAAGTGTAACTTACGTCTGCGGATACATATCAAAATCAAAGATATTGTAACTACTGCTTTGTTAGCGTAGCTTCGCCTTTACCTTTCATAGTCAGTAATAACTTTTTACCTTTAAAACGATAACTGGCGACTTTCTTTTGTTTAATTCCCGCTACTTTATATTTCATAATAATGCGTTTTTTGCTAGACGACCACGTCCCTGTAAAATTGAACGTTTTTACAATTTTTACTTTATAAGTGAAGGTGTGATTAGATTTAAGGTTGATATCTATACCGCCACCTTTCCAGTGACCAAATAATTTTCCGTCACCCGCAAAAGCGCTAGTCGTGAAACTAAGGAAGAGAAAAAGAGTTAGCTGAGTTAGGCGTTTAGTCATGGTATTCATAAGCAATCGTATTATCAGTGTGTTTTAGAGTTTTCGTTAGCAGCACAGGTTTCCATCGTTTCGTGAATACGAGCCTGTAGTTGATCAATACGATCCAGTACATTGTCGTCAATATTAGTCACTTGTGTCTTTGCAGTAAGTAATTCATGTGCCAAGTTTAAGGCAACTAATACGCCGATACGATCTGCATTTAATACTTTACCGCTCTTTCTGATATCACGCATACGTGTATCAACCTCTTTTGCAGAGGCGACTAGAGATTCATGTTCCCCTTTTGGACAAGCTACTTTATATTCCTTATCCATTATTTTTACGGCGACTGCTTGTACTTTATCGTTCATTTTATCCTTGTCCTTTTACTTACCTTTGCTTGACCTTGTTAACTCTGCTTTAACCCTTGAACCCTTACGTGACTTAGGCTTAATTGCTAACAGCCGATTAGCCATCCATAGTCTTAAGACGTTGAATCATCGACTCGACCTGTGAGCGAACCTTGTCATTTCTATGATGTAATTCAGAACGTTCATGTAAAAGTTGATTTTCTCTTGCCTTAAGCACTGCATTTTCGGAAGATAGTGATTCAAGAAGAGTAAGAACGTCGGTTAATTGATCTTCTAGTTGATCGATTTGTTCTTTAAGCCTGATATCGGTTGTCTGCTCGGTCATAATAGAATACTGATAGTAGAATGGAGAGGTTAAACTGTCTCTTAGAATGATATCATAACACATTAAAATCGTGAGTAATCAGTCATGGAAGAAAGTATAAACTACCTACAAATGGAATCGTTACTAAGACGTGCCGATTGCCAATACAGCGCGGGTGAAATACAGGGAGTTGCCTGTGGGTTACTAGCCGTTAACTTAAATTCAGATGACAAGTTATGGCTAGGTCAGGTATTTCCTGATTACGATCCACAAAATGTATTGCAACAAGATATCGCCAACGAATTAAAAAAACAAATTCAATTACTTCGCACACAAATGCAAGACAGCAATCTGGAGTTTGGACTACTCTTACCCGATGACGACGAAGCATTAGAAGACCGTGTTGATGCCATGCAAGAGTGGACACAGGGCTTTTTGATGGGTGTATCATTAGCGGGGCTAAAAGACTTTACAACACTGCCTGAAGACTCCAAAGAACTCATGGCTGACTTTGTAGAAATCAGCAGTGCAGGCCAGTTTGATACGGAAGAGCAGGAAGAATCCGAAGAAGCTTTTATCCATATCGTCGAATATTTACGAATGGGCGTGTTGCTTATTGCCGAAGAATTACAGCCTAGCACCAGCTCCGCGACCTTACATTAATCAAGAAAGCACATATGAAAAGAAAACCGCTTATCAGCCAAAAAGAATTCGCCTCACGTCGTGAACAACTGATGCATATGATTGGTGATAATGCTGTCGCTATCGTTCCCTCATCTAGCCTACTTATTCGCAACCGTGACGCTGAATTTCCTTTTCGACAAGACAGTGATTTTCTGTATTTAACAGGTTTTAATGAGCCAGAGGCAATAGCCTTTTTCATCCCTAATCGTGAACAAGGTGAGTACATCCTGTTCTGCCGAGAACGTGATCCCAAAGCAGAGCAATGGGTAGGCCGTCGGGCAGGTATTGAAGGCGCACAAAAACAGTGGGGTGCTGATGATGCTTTCCCCATTGACGACATCGACGATATTTTACCGGGTCTGTTAGAAGAACGGAGCGCGGTCTACTACAACACAGGCAACGATGTGAACTTCGACCAGCAAGTCATGAGCTGGATTAATACCGTTAAGAACAAAGTCAGAAGTGGCGTACATGCCCCACAAGAATTTATCTCGTTACCCTTGATTTTGCACGACATGCGTCTGTATAAATCCCCCGCCGAGCTACGCGCCATGCGCTATGCCGCTAAAACAGCGGTTGCAGCACATGAGAATGCAATGAGGGCTTGCAAACCCGGCATGATGGAGTATGAATTAGAAGCAGAATATCTGTATCAATTCAAAAAAGCAGGCATGGAGCCTGCCTATACCAGCATCGTCGGCGGAGGTGAAAACGGCTGTATTTTGCACTACATAGAGAATAATCAACCCCTAAAAGATGGCGAACTGGTATTGATTGATGCTGGTGCAGAGTACTTGGGTTATGCCAGTGACATCACCCGAACCTTCCCCGTTAATGGCACCTTTAGCGAAGCTCAACGTAGCCTATATCAAATTGTACTCAATGCACAAAAAGCAGGGATCGCAGCTGCCAAACCTGGCAACACATGGGATCAACCACATACTGCTGCCTTGCGTGTATTAGTCGAAGGCCTAGTTGAAGTAGGTATTTTATCTGGCGACATAGACACACTCATTGAAGACAAGTCCTATGCGCCCTATTACATGCACAAAACAGGTCATTGGTTAGGGCTAGATGTACATGATGTAGGCGACTACAAAGTAGATGATGAATGGCGATTGCTAGAGCCTGGTATGACACTAACCGTAGAACCAGGTTTATATATATCCCCTGCTGATGAAATTGATGAAAAATGGTGGAACATCGGTATACGCATAGAAGACGACGTACTGATCACCAAAAAAGGCAACGAAGTATTAACCAGAAAGTTAATCAAGGAAGTAAAAGATATAGAAGCGCATATGGCACAATAGGAGCATTACCGAAAGTTAGGGTGGGATAGGAGATTTGAAAACCACTGTGCCTGAACTTTACCCCCACCCCAGCCCTCCCCCTTAAAGAGGGAGGGAGCAGTTGCTAACTTATAGCCTCTTGATTC
>JALXAX010000133.1 GCA_026991755.1 Thiotrichaceae bacterium
CAGGAAGCGGTCATCCGCGTTGTTGCGTCTTTTGTGAAGGGAACAACCATTCCCTGCAAGGCGCGCCTAGCGGCTAACCGCTTCCTGACTCGCTGTATTCATCAAACCTAACTTGTTGGAGTACTAGCCCCTGCCCAACTAGACCCTATCCAAATAAGGATTTTAGAATGAAGCATTTAATGCTAACTGCAATGGCGGATATTAACGAATCACTGCGCTCTCGCTGGTTTTTGATTTACACATTGATCTTTGGCGGCATTGTGGTTGCCCTGTTTATTACAGGCCTGACAGAATCGCGGGTTATGGGCTTTACTGGCTTATCACGCACCTTGGTAACCTATCTACAAATTACTATGGCAATTCTACCCGTATTCGTTTTGCTCACTACGGTGCGCTCAGTCGCAGGGGACAGAGAAGCTGGCATTTTTGAATACTTGCTATCACTACCCGTTGGTTTGGCCTCTTGGTACTGGGGCAAAATCATTGGACGCTTTGCGGTGGTCTTTTTGCCTGTTTTTCTTGCCATGATGCTAGCGGTTGTCTGGGCTGCTTTCAAAGGTGCAGAAATCCCGTGGATGCAGGTTCTAGTTTATACCTTGATGTTGTTAGTTCTGGCATGGTGCTTTTTAGGCATCGGCATGTTGATTTCTTCATTGGCACGTTCAGCCGATGTCGCACAAGGCGCTGCCTTTATCATTTGGCTATTCCTGCTTCTATTCCTTGACCTGATATTGCTGGGAATTATGATACAAAATGGCTCAAGCTCTGACACGGTTGTGTTGATTGCATTATTAAACCCAATGCAGGTCTTCCGTACAGGCGCTATGATGCTGTTTGATCCACAATTGGTTTTACTCGGTCCATCTGCATGGGTCATATTGGATACCTTTGGTCATACAGGCTATTTGGCCTGGTCTTTGATCTACCCCACTCTATTAGGAACAATATGCGCCTGGTTGGGATATATGTTTTTCAAACGCGGCGACTTGCCATAATTAGCTCGGAGATTACCTTTAAGAGACCTTGCATGAACCTGGAAAAGCAGTTGGATAATGAGAAATAGACAGGATAACTATATAGAACAATGGAATTAGATACCTTTATTCAAATTGGCTTACCCGTGTCACTGGCGCTGATCATGCTTAGCATGGGTATGCTCCTCAAACTTGAGAATTTTCAAACAGTAGCCCGTCATCCCAAGGCTTTAGTATTAGGGCTATCTTCTCAAATGCTACTTGTACCGCTTGTTGCGCTATTGTTACTACACCTTTTCAAGCTGCCTCCCTTACTTGCAGTTGGACTGCTGATACTCAGCTTTAGCCCGGGAGGTGCGACTAGCAATCTTTTTTCCTATCTAGCTAAAGGTAATGTGGCGCTTTCCATCGCTTTGACCGCCATCGCAAGTTTTATCACTCCCTTTACTATTCCCTTTCTAACCGAGCTTGCTCTGCACATGCAAATGGGAGAAAACAAAGAAATCATTATTCCCGTTGCTCTAACCATGAAGCGCCTCTTTGTAGTCACTATTGTTCCTGTTGTTATCGGGATGGGATTACGCATTTTAAAACCATCCATTGCTGATAAAGTCCAACCTCGGATACATCATCTTTCCATGCTTCTTTTTGCCATTGTTATCTTCTCGATTATTTTTCAACAATGGGAAAATATGCCTACATTTTTAAATCAGGTCGGTAGTATCACATTAGTCATGGTTATACTGACTATGTTGCTTGGTTTTTACATTGCAAAGCTGGGAGGGTTAAGTACTCGACAAACTAAAACCTTATCTATCGAAGTAGGTATGCAGAACGGCGGCATAGCCCTTCTAGTCACACAAGGCGTTTTACAAAACCCTACCATGTCCATTGTGCCCGTTATTTATGGTTTAATTATGTTGATACCTGTGCTGGTTTTTGTTGGAATAAGTCGTTATGAAACCGCGCCATCAATATAAATTTATACAGGCATTACGTCCTTTTTCGTTATCCGTTGCCATTATATCCTGTGGACTGGGCATTCTTATTGCCTGGAATGAAGGACATCAACATGTAGGCCTAGCCCTATGGATTATGCTAGGCGGGATTCTCGCACAAGCAGGTATAAATTTAATCAATGATGTCGAAGATCTACCACAAATACCTCGTGATCACGCACACTACACGGTGGTAAAAAATCTTATCTCACGAAATATTAAGATAGGTATAGCCTGCTTTGTATTAGCATCATTGATAGGTTTATATCTTGTTTCTATACAAGGTTGGCCTTTATTCCTACTGATACTCTTCTCTGCGTTAGCATCGCTTAGCTACAATATTGGACCACTGAATTTCAAACACCGTGGTTTAGCAATAGTGCAAGTATTTTTACTCATGGGCATAGTGATGATTCAAGGCGCCTACCTTGCCATGAGTGGGCACTTTTCAGCATTAGTACTACTGCATTCCATTCCCGTCAGTTTGTTAGTTTCATTGCTATTGTTAAGTAACGAACTTCGTGACTGGGAAGTTGATAAAAAGAATGATATTCACACCTTAACGGTACGCATTGGTTATCAGAATGCCGTACGACTTTACTGGTTTTTGGTGGCTACTAGTTATCTGCTGGCCATTGTTTTCTTTTTAATAGGGCAGTTACACCAACCTATAGCATTATTGATTCCATTGCTCCTGCTATTCCCAATCAAACATTATTTGAGTGCTAGTGAGCGCAGTAAGCTCACTCCAATGACAGGACGCTTTTTCTTCTTGTACGGAATTGCTTATATGTTGGCACTAAGTACTCTTTTTGATACCGCTATGGTAACTACTCAGCTTACCCACTACTTTGCCCAATAGCTGCGTTAAAAGTGCTCATTTATACTTATAAACTGCGTGCTTTCGCCTTGCTCTTGAACAAAGTAGTGGGCAATCTGAGCAGTTACGAATTACGCTGAGTAGTTACCCGCTATGAGACTAAAGCTCACTTTCTTTACTAACTAAAACCCCATTGCACTTGGGATGTAAATTCAACCGAGACATTGTGATATATACTACTGAGCTTGTTACTACAGGTACGCAGTATGCAACCCATAAAACCTCAATCTCCTCTTCATCAATCCATGATTACCTGGCGACATTGGCTACATCAGCGCCCTGAGCTTAGCTTTAAAGAAGAGTTAACAAGCAACTATATTGCGAATGTATTGACTTCACACAATATTGAAATCCATCGTGGTTTAGCTAAAACGGGGATTGTGGCAACGGTACACGGTAAGCATCCTTCTGATAACCCAAAAACCATCGGCTTACGCGCGGATATTGATGCACTTCCCTTGCAGGAACTCAATGAGTTTGCACACAAATCACAACACGATGGACATATGCACGCTTGCGGGCATGACGGTCACACTACTATGTTACTCGGTGCTGCCGTCTATTTGAAAGAACACAATGACTTTTCAGGTACGGTGCATTTTATTTTCCAACCTGCTGAGGAAGGCGGCGCAGGTGGCAAAGTGATGGTCGAAGAGGGGTTGTTTGATTTATTCCCCTGCTCTGCTGTTTATGGCATGCATAACTGGCCTGGTATGCCTATCGGTACATTTGCAATTCATAATCGCGCGGTGATGGCGGCTGTTGATACGTTATTTATTGAGATAACGGGCAAAGGCGGTCATGCTGCAATGCCTGATCAGTTGATTGACCCTGTGCTTACAGGCGCGCAGGTGATTACTGCCTTGCAATCGGTGGTTTCCCGCAATCTTGCTCCTGCTGACCCTGAAGAATCTGCAGTGATTAGTATTACTATGGTGAATGCAGGCAAAGCTTCTAATGTAATGCCTGACACGATGTATCTACAAGGGACTTTGCGTTATTACGATAAAGCGATAGGGGATCTGATAAAACAGCGAATTGAGACTATTATTAAGCATACTTGCGAGGCCATGGGTGCAACAGGTAGTTTACGCATTGAGTCAGGCTACCCTGCAACGATTAATACCCCAGAGCATGCAGAAAACTGTGCGCTCGCTGCTGCTAAGCTTGTTAGTAGTGACGCTATCAAACGTGCCATGCCACCAAGTATGGGAGCTGAAGATTTTGCTTATTTACTAAATGCTTGCGAGGGTGCTTATATCTGGATAGGTAATGGTGAGGTATCTGGTGAGCATGGCGGCTGCATGCTACACAATACGCGATACGATTTTAATAATAATATTTTGCCGCTAGGTGCAAGTTATTGGGTTGAGTTAACACGGATGTTACTTAAATATTAATAGCTTAGAGGCAAGCTAAAAAGAAGGGAGACTATTATGATAACAAAACTGCTTTACCATTCACTGGGGAGTTTTTTACTTGCGGCTGTACTATTTTTTTCTCAACCGTTATATGCCTTAGAGCTATCGCTCGGAAAGTTAACGCATAACGGACTAGAGCGCAGTTATTACTTTCATTTACCAACATCTAGCAAGACCGTTCAAAAACATCCTCTTATGCTAGTTTTACACGGAGGTGGAAAAGCCGATGGTGATGAGACCGCTAAACACACAGGGTATAACGAACTAGCTGATCAATATGGTTTTATTGTTGTTTACCCTAATGGGATCAATTCACAGTGGAATGATGGTCGCGGCACGACTTATCGCAACAGCGATAATACAAACATTGATGATGTAGGCTTTATTACTACACTTATTGACAAGATCATCCTAGATTATAAAGCTGATGCTTCTAGGGTTTATGTAACGGGGATTTCTAACGGCGGCATGATGACATTGAGGCTCGGCTGTGAAATCAGCCCAAAGTTAGCCGCTATTGCACCCATTATTGCCAATATGCCCCTGAATATTATCGACTCTTGCCACCCCACTTCACCACTCCCCTTGCTATTAATGAATGGAACGAAAGATCCTGTTGTGCCATGGAAAGGCGGTGATGTCAGATTCTTTCGCAAAAAGATGGGGAAAGTATCTTCCACTCTTGAGACCATTGATTTCTGGGTTAAGCATAACTACTGCAAACCAACACCTCAGATCACAGAAATACCGGATACGGATCGTAAAGATAAATCACATATTAAAGTCACGAGCTATGCTAACCCTGTAACTAAAAGTGAAGTGATTCTTTATGAGGTTGAAGGTGGCGGTCATACCTTCCCTGGAAGCAACAGCCCAAATCTGCCACGTATTCTGGGTAGAAAGAATAATGATATTGATGGGCCAAGCGTGGTCTGGAAGTTTTTTAACAGTCACGCTAAGTGATGATGGACAACGAATAAAACCTGTAGGTTGAGCTGACGTTAGGAAGCCCAACAAACGATGTATAGATGTTCGCCTATTAAATTTCTTACTACCTGTGGTAGAGACGTTGCATGCAACGTCTCTACGGGAGTTGGGTTCCTCACCTACAACTTACGCTTTATATAACTTACTTCCAGTGAAAACGCGTTGGAGGTGGTGGCGCATACGCTCCATTTCCACGATTATTATTATAGCTATCATAAGGCCAGAATCTATTATCAGGCTTGTTGTAATAGGTAGGCTGACACTGGATAACATTATGCTCACATAAGGTTTTTCGCCATTCGTACTTGTAAAAGTACTTGGCCGCTACGGCTGATTTTGGACGGAAGTTTACCCGTACTGACGCAGAATGTTCTTCTCTACCATAACCCGTACCTGCTTTCTCTGCTGCTGCACTTCGCCTTTTTGCTGAAGGGGCTACTTTATTTGAATAATAATCTGGCTGATATTCTGGTGCTTTCTCTTCATAGACTGCTGCTGCAATGACGCCCATTGCTGAATGATCTCCCCACGCGGCAGCGTAAGAATTACCAGAATCGGTGAAGTAGAAGCGGTTTACTTTGTTCTGACCGGTACGCCATCCCTTATAAGTAGCCGTCTTGTAGGGGCCAAGCACATACATTCGCTCATGATTTTGAAGGTTCGATTTCTTACCTGAGATAATATTTCTACCATCTACCGCGATCACAACAGCAATACGCTTATTACTACGATTACGCACTCGTAAATTATAGTTTTGACCTTTTTTAGCTTCTAGGTAAGCACGATGTGACTTGTAATTATTGCGATGCTGATGCTTAGCAAAACTTCTCCCTGAATCATCAACCACCTCAATACTAATGGGATTATTTTGGTTACTTGGATTGTAGTAGCTTGAGCTTTGATATGGCGCGGGGTTGTTATTTGACCACTTAGGTTGATCAGTCGCACAGGCTGCTTGCGACAATAGCAAACCTGTTGCGAGCAGAGATTTTGTAATAGTAGTTACATTTGTTTGGAAGCCCATAGGTTTCTCCTTTTTTTATGTATTGTCTCGATGTAGACAGGAGAGTTTGGTATTTGTTCCAAGTAAACTGAGGAGCGGTTATTATTTATGCCAATCCGTTAGAAAAGAATCGATATGATCGACCAGCGTTATTAGATTATCTTCACTATCACCACTAGCTATCACAAGGTCATCACGCTTTGCAATCTGCTGGTAAAGTTCGTCCTGAGTAGAGGCGGTATAAACACCTGCCAGCTTACCCATCCACTTTAGCCCTTCGGCTTGATGATCGTTGCGATGCTCACCTAATTTGGCTTGTCGATTGATAACGATAATAGGTGTGCCCTGTTCTTTTGCACTAATGATATTGCCCATACCTGCATGAGAAATAAACACACTAGCTTGCTGTATTTTATCGTTATATTCATCCAAGCCAATAAAGCGTTGCCATTGCATATTTTTAGGCTCGTATTCTCCATCGCCTATCTGGGCAAACACGTCTTCGTTATTTTCCTTTGCCCAGTCATCCATGTATTGAATCAACCGATTAAACGGAAACTGTGTGCCTGTCGCTACAAAAATCACAGTACCGACCCCTTATGCAAAATAGTTTTTCCATCGCTCAATGGCTCCCATTGGGTGATGACCACATCAGCATGAGATTTTACCATTCTTCCTGAACGCGAAAGCTGTTGTACATTGGCAATACTGTCTACCCAAATAGTTTTTATACCCAAGTATTTACCTAGCAAGATGGCTACCACGCCTGGCGCCGCACCTGTTGAGATAATGGTTTGTGGGCGCTCTTTGATAAACAAGTAGAGCATTTGGAAAGCTAATGGAATCAGCATCGGTTTGTTATCCGCACTCACATCAAGAATATTATGTACGGTACGTCCACCCGTTTTTTTGAGCTGATATTGACTACGCGGAGAGGCGTATATAACGCGGTGCTTTTGCTCCAGTTTATTACAGATATTATTGAGCTGCACCCAATGGCCACCAGGTGAGGAGACGGCTAATACTTTCCCTGTATTCCAAAACATAGACTGACTAGACCTTGCTGAGATAAAAACAAGCTTGGTCGCCCTTATCTATTTCATTTAACTCGGTTGAACGACGTGCATAAGCCGCTATTTGCTTTTCAGTGAAGGGGGAGGCTTCAGGATTAATTGCGTAGGATTTTTCATCATGCAAAGCAATGTCTTTACGATATTGTTCGCTGCCCCAAAACTGGAAAGCAAACGAATCATAAGCTACTTTGTCGATCTTCATACCTGCTTTTTCAGCCAGTACTTTCATACTTTCAATGGAGTGCAAGAACAAGTGTCTAGGTGCATCCAGCTGCACCCAATCCAGGCCATAATGTTCCCAAGCCCAGGAGCTAACCGTAGGGATACGAATAAGGCATGTACCCCCATCGTTAAGTTTTTCAGCAGTAGATTGCAGCACTTCGAGTTGGTCCATGACATGCTCAAAGGAGTGATGGAACATAATTAAATCCCATTTTCCTTCTACCTCATGAATAGTCTGCTTGATAATATTCAGACCATTTTTGTATTCGATATCGCCGTCATTAAAGGGATCAGCACCTTGTACGTTATTAAAGCCTGCTTCTTTTAACGAATACAATAAATGCCCTGCTCCACAGCCAACATCCAAAATAGCTGAGTGCTTATCAATGCCCGTAGGCTGCAAGGTTTCAATTTTAGTTTCGGGGTTTCGAGCCGATAACGCCTTGCCTAAAATGCCTTTTCCCGTCGCTGCATAGCTATCGCGCTGCGCTAGTAAAAACTTTTTTATACCCGTCGGAAAGCCAACATCCGAGTAGGAATAATAATCTTTTGGATAATAATCAGGCAGATTATCAGGTACCTTTTCTAGCTGTAAACAGCCACAACTATCGCATTGAAAATACGTGTGGAAATCACGATACCCCAGCATCATTTCTTTAGCTTGATAGGTCGTGTTGTTTTCAGCGTTACCGCAAATTTTACAGTTCATGATAATAGTAAGGGTAAACCTTAGTGAGTTCCGAATAGATCAACAGTCACTTCCCAGGTTGGCAAGTTTTCTAAATACCATTCTAATGTTTTTTTCATCCCTGTCTCAAAAGTCTCGACGGGCTGATAACCTAGCTCGGTAGTTATTTTTATAGTATCAACTGCATAGCGACGATCATGGCCTGGTCGATCCGCGACATGAGTAATTAATGATTCATGAGGGTGATAGGCAGATTCTGGGAAACGCGTATTCATCTCACCACATAATTGATTAACCAAACTCATATTGGCTTGCTCATTATTGCCGCCGATATTGTAAGTTTCGCCTACCCTTCCATCGTTGATAATCAACTCAATGCCACGGTTATGATCATCCACATACAGCCAATCACGAATTTGCTGACCATCACCGTAGATTGGTATATCTTTTCCTTCCAGTAAGTTAGAAATAGTAAGCGGGATTAGCTTCTCAGGAAACTGCCAAGGGCCGTAGTTGTTGGAGCAATTACTGATAGTAATATTTAAGCCATAGGTATGATAATAAGAATTAACTATGTGATCAGAGCAAGCCTTACTCGCCGCATAGGGAGAGGTGGGCTGGTAGGCCGTTGTCTCTTTAAAAGCAGGGTCGGTTAGCTCTAATGTGCCGTAAACTTCATCCGTCGATACGTGATGAAAACGATGACCCGTTTCAAGGTTTTTCTCATCCATCCAGACTTTCTTGGCGGCTTTTAATAAGCTATGTGTACCTGTAATATTAGTCTCAAAGAAAGCATCGGGGCCATAGATAGAACGGTCTACATGCGACTCTGCCGCAAAGTGTACGATGGTATCTATTTGCTCTTCACGTAGTAACTCTTCTACTTTTTCTTGATTTAAGATGGTGTCTTCTACGAAGCAGAAGCCTGGGTGATCGTTTAAACCGTCCAGGTTTGAGCGTGTACCTGCGTAAGTTAAGGAATCCAGTACGACGACACGAGAGTCAGGATATTGCTCTAGCCAGTAGTAGACGAAGTTAGTTCCGATGAAACCTGCGCCGCCTGTTACTAATAGGCGTTTTGCTTGATGTTTATTTGTCATAGTTTTTCTTTTATTGGTTTATTCTAAGCTTTTGGATGTGTTGAAAACTCATATTCTGAAAGTTGGATAAGGAACACGTCAGATAACGCAGCTATTAAGCAAAGTAGAGGGTAAGCTGAGTAGTTACAGTTCTTTTAGCATATTACGAAGACTTACTCGCCAGTGAGGAAGCGTAATACCTAGTTCCTGCTCTGTTCTGGTTTTATCCATCACGCTATAGGCAGGTCGTGCCGCTGGCGTGGGGTAGTCTTCAGTAGTTATCGCTTTAATAGGTATCGTTTTATCCAGCAAGCCTAGTGCTAACGCTTCCTCTTGAATCGCGACGGCGAAATCATACCAGCTTGCTACACCATTGTCAGCGCAGTGATAAATACCTTCAGCTTTAGCTTCAATCAAGCGCCAAATGCCTTCTGCTAGCGTTGCTGCCCATGTCGGGGTGCCTATTTGATCCGCAATAATGCCTAGCTGATCCAGCTCATTCATCAGCTTTAGCATCGTCTTTACAAAATTATTGCCATGTGCCGAGTAGAGCCATGAGGTTCTTACGACTAATGCTTTTTCACCCAATATGTTAAGTACCGCCTTGTCACCTGCGTGCTTACTAAGGCCATAAACACTGGCTGACTCTGCATCGTCTTCATGACTATAAGGACGGTGGTTTTTTCCAGAAAAAACAAAGTCTGTAGAAATCTGCACCATAGCAATTTCATCATGCTGACAGGCTAATGCAAGGTTTTCTGCGCCTTTATGATTAACATCCCATGCGAGTTCTTTTTCATCTTCGGCCTTATCGACGGCGGTGTAGGCCGCTGCGTTAATGACGAGCTGAGGGCACTCTTCCTCAAAAAATGCTAGTACCTGGGAGCGGTTAGTTATATCAAGATCATCCCTGTCAACCGCAATGAGAATATGATGTGAGGGGAGTGAGCGCTTTAGCTCATAGCCTAGTTGACCCTCACTGCCTGTTAGTAAAATTCTCATTAATTGAAAACCTCTGCGGTAGATAGAGTCATACCTTGCTTATCTTTGTCGGATAAAATAGGTGGCTTGTCATCAACTAAAGGCCAGTCAATACTGATTTCAGCATCATCCCATTGAATACAACGCTCATGTTGAGGTGCATAAATATCAGTACATTTATAAAGGAAGTCAGCTTGTTCGCTCATTACATAAAAACCGTGCGCAAAACCTGGAGGAACCCATAACATGCGATGGTTTTCATCACTTAGTTCCACTCCTACCCATTGCCCGAACGTCGTAGAGCTTTTACGGATATCAACCGCGACATCAAACACTTTACCTGTTACCACACGTACTAGCTTGCCTTGTGTGTTGTCAATTTGATAATGCATACCACGCAAAATACCTTGTGGTGAACGGCTATGGTTATCTTGAACAAAGTCTATATCCAGACCTTGCTCTTTAAATTTCTCACTGCTCCATGTCTCCATAAAGTAACCGCGCTCATCACCAAAAACAGCAGGCTCAATGATTTTCACATCGGCTATCTGCGTATCAACTAGCTTCATAAAACCTGATTTTCCTGATTCAATACATTTGCTAAATACTGACCATAACCGCTTTTCTTCAGTGGTTCTGCCAGTTTTAAAAGCTGCTCAGAATCAATGAAACCCTTACGCCATGCTACTTCTTCTGGACAGGCGATACGCAATCCCTGACGCTCTTCAATCACACGAATATAGTTGGCTGCATCTAACAATGATTGATGTGTACCCGTATCTAACCAAGCAGTACCTCGCTTTAGAATTTCAACAGTTAGGTTGCCTTGCTCTAAATACATCTGATTGACGCTAGTGATTTCCAATTCTCCACGATGTGAAGGTTTAACTTCTCTGGCAATATCAAGTACAGCATTGTCATAAAAGTACAAGCCTGTTACCGCGTAATGGGATTTAGGCACTTCCGGCTTTTCGATAATGCTTAGCGCCTTACCTGTGCTATCAAACTCAACTACACCATAGCGTTCAGGATCATTCACGTAATAACCAAAGACGGTGGCACCTTCAGTCTGCTTGGCAATTTCGCCTAAACGAGATGATAGGCCTTCGCCATAGAAAATATTATCACCCAGAATGAGCGTAACAGGATCATTACCAACAAACTCACGTCCTATAATAAAGGCTTGCGCCAACCCATCGGGGCTAGGCTGAACGGCATATTGAATATTTAGCCCCCATTTTGAGCCATCACCCAGTAGTGCTTCAAACAAGGCTTGATCATGCGGCGTGGTGATCATCAAAATATCGCGTATGCCCGCAAACATGAGAACCGTCAGCGGATAGTAAATCATCGGCTTATCGTAAATAGGCATTAACTGTTTGCTAACAACCTGAGTTAAGGGGTGTAGACGTGTGCCACTTCCTCCTGCGAGGATAATACCTTTTCTGCTCATAGCGTGATTTCTTGTTGTAATTGTAGAGAAGTCAATAGGGTAGCAAGAAGCCTGCTACTCTATTTAGATTATGTTAGGAAATATCGACCTGCTGTTGCAACAACAATGGTGATCAACCCGAGTGTTAAGTTAATCGCTATCAACACGCGGATCTGGTTTAACGCATCGCCACCCAAGCCCCAGCTTTCTGTAGCGTTTGCTTTCTTCAATCGGTTGAAAGGAGCAAAATAGACATGAAAGAAAAGAGCCATCATGATAATTCCCAGCCCATGCATGATATGCACATACAATCCCGTGCTACCAAAGCCACCAATTAACGCAAATATAATAAAGTAGCCACTCGCCAAAATAGCAATAATAGACAGCCAAACCCAAGGGAAGAATTTATTGAACACTGCTTCCCACAATCGTAAACGAAAGGGAGCTTGAAGCACCTTTACAGCAGCAGGGCGTAGCGCCATATAAGCAAAGAACATCCCTCCAACCCAAACAACCACTCCTAAAATATGTAGCGTCAGTGCTAAATGCATCGTCATAATAAAACCTTGGTTAATAGATGGAAGGTATGAGTATAGTCATTTGTGGTGCTGCTGTTAAGATGTCATGTGAAAGAATGTGGACTAAATGTAGTCGCTCACTATTTTGATTCATCCTATTATAACTGAGGAACACGCATGAAATTATTCCGTGTACGTTCCTAAGCATCAGCTACTTAATCAATGATCTATTTTATAAATCGAAACAAGATAAATAAACTACTTTATAAAACATTAGAGCACCTGTATCTTTAGCACCGTTACTAATTCAAGAGAAAAATACAATGTTAGAAAATAAAGAAGGACAAAACATACCCAGCGTGACTTTCCACACTCGACAAGGAGATGAGTGGGTAGATGTTACATCGGACGAGATATTCTCAGGTAAAACAGTAGTGGTATTTTCATTACCTGGTGCGTTTACACCGACTTGCTCATCATCGCATGTACCCCGCTATAACCAGTTAGAAGCCACCTTTAAAGCGAATGGCGTGGATGAGATTATTTGTGTTTCTGTCAACGATACTTTCGTGATGAACGAGTGGAAAGAAGATCAGAAAGCAGACAATATCACCTTCCTGCCTGATGGTAATGGTGACTTTTCTGAAGGTATGGGAATGCTGGTTGATAAAGAAGACCTTGGCTTTGGCAAAAGATCTTGGCGCTACTCCATGCTAGTTAAAGATGGCGTAGTCGATAAAATGTTTATCGAGCCTGATGTAGAAGGCGACCCTTTTGAAGTATCTGATGCTGATACTATGCTTGGATATATCGCACCTGATGCGAAGAAGCCTCACGATGTCAGTATCATGACACGTAAAGGTTGTCCTTATTGCTCAAAAGCAAAAGCCATGTTGCAGGATGCAGGTATGAGCTATGAAGAGTTGCTACTAAACCGCGATTACACCAGCCGTAGTTTGTATGCAATGGCAGGAGAAGACTCGGTTCCACAGATATTTATCGACGGTGATTTAGTCGGTGGTTCTGACAACTTGGAAGAATGGTTAAATGACTAATTATCTCGGCTTATTGCTATAAGAACCCACATCTACCCTCACGGGAGTCTATACGAACAGGATAAATTCCAGCTATAATCCATTTCCCATAAAGCTTTTGCAGGAAGTAGCCAACTGCTTCCTGCAAAAGCTTTATACGATTCACAACTCTTAAGGAGCCTCTGATTAAGTCTGATCGGAATTTCTGAGAGATAGAATTTGTCAGGTTTTTGCTAGAAAAGTTAGCAATAGCCGTAGCTATTGGTCACTTTTATAGCGAAAAGCTGGCAGATTCTAGCCTCAGAAAAACGAGTCATGACTTGATCAGAGGTTCCTTAAGGAGCCTCTGAATAAGTCTGATCGGAATTTCTGAGAGATAGAATTTGTCAGGTTTTTGCTAGAAAAGTTAGCAATAGCCGTAGCTATTGGTCACTTTTATAGCTAAAACCTAGCGGATTCTAGCCTCAGAAAAACGATACATGACTTGTTCAAAGGCTCCTTTAATCAACACCCATTAAAAAGGTATCAATCATGAGCAATCATTACGACATAATAGCTATCGGAGCAGGTAGTGGCGGTTTATCTGTTGCTGAACGCGCAGCATCTTATGGTGCCAAATGTGCCGTTATAGAAGCAGGAGAGCTAGGCGGCACTTGCGTTAATGTAGGTTGCGTTCCGAAAAAAGTCATGTGGTACGGAGCAGGTTTAGCTCATGCGCTTAAAGATGCTCAGGACTACGGTTTTGATGTAACCATCGGTGATTTAAACTGGGAAAAGCTAGTCATGAAGCGTGATAGCTTCATTGGTGGTATTAATGACTGGTACTACGATTACCTAGCAGGGCAGAATGTCGAGTTAATAGAAGGCTTTGCCAAATTTGTTGATGATAAAACAATAGAAGTTGATGGCGAGCGTTATACCGCTGACACTATCGTTATTGCAACAGGTGGTCGCCCTATTGTGCCAGATGACATCCCTGGTGCAGAGCTGGGCTATGACTCAGACGGCTTCTTTAATGATATTGATGAACAGCAACCCCAAAAAGCAGTCATTGTAGGCGGCGGCTATATCGCATTAGAACTAGCGATGATGATGGATGGCTTTGGCTCAGAGGTTAGTGTGCTCCATCAAGGTTGGCCTGTGTTACTAGGCTTTGATGAAACCATTCAAAAAGCATTACGCTCAGAGATGGAAGCTAGCAACATCAGCATCAACGATGATGACATCATTGAAAAAGTTGAAAAGCAGGATGACGAAAAAGTAACAATTATCTACAAAAGTGGTGAGAAAATCACAGATATTGATGCACTAATCTGGGCAATAGGCCGTAAACCTAACACCGATAACATAGGCTTAGAAAATACAAACGTTGAAGTCGCAGATAACGGAATGATTGTGGTCGATGAACTAGAGAAAACCAACGTATCAGGCATTTATGCCATTGGCGATATTATCGGAAAAGCACCCTTAACACCCGTCGCCATAGCAGCAGGCCGTCGTTTAGGTGATCGTTTATACGGTGGCAAACCTGAGCGTAAAATGAACTACGACACCATCGCCACAGTAATGTTTACCCACCCGCCTATTGGAACCGTGGGCATGAGTGAAGCAACGGCTAAAGAGAAGTATGGTGAAGATATTAAGATATACCAAACTAGCTTTGTACCGATGTATCACCAGCTAACGCGTCACAAAGTGAAAACTACCATGAAGCTAATTGTTACTGGTGAAAACGAGAAAATAGTTGGCTGTCATGTGATTGGACTAGGTGCGGATGAAATGATGCAAGGTTTTGCAGTAGCTATTCGCATGGGTGCGACAAAAGCAGACTTTGATGACACCATTGCGATTCATCCAGTCAGTGCGGAAGAACTGGTAACGATGAAGTAAAGTAAGACAAACATAACTAAACTCAGGCAAACTAGAACCTCTAGTTTGCCATAAGTTAAAGAAGTAATAAAAGACCACCTCCTTCATTAATAGGATATCTCTAATTCTATAATCCTGTTACATTATTCATCTATACAATAATAGAGGGTAGTGGTTTAACGCAAAGCAACGAACAAACATTCCTAACAGGCTTAGAAAAAACTCTGGACTAGTAGGGCAATCGCATTAAAATAATATCAACTATCAAGCACTTGACTTTTCTCTCCAAAAAGAACCTTTAGTAAGTAGGTTTTATCCCAGCCAGCCTTAAGTCGCTTTATTTTTATTCCGCGTTTTAC
>JALXAX010000134.1 GCA_026991755.1 Thiotrichaceae bacterium
GGCTTGAATTTCCTCTATTTCTGCTAAAAATTCGGCCAATAGCTCGGCTATTACCCTCTTTTTTAGCAAAAATAGAGAAAATTACGCTCATTTTTCTCTCGCCATCCTTTCGTGCAAAGGTCTCAATAAATTTAATTTGTGAACATCTATTGGCAGTGAATTATCACAATATCCCTATAAAACAATACTGTTTATTATCAGTAACTATCATCGTGTGAGTGTGTAGTTTCCCCGTATTCTGTAAACTCCATACGGGCTACGTTACTAATTCATGGTTCGTTTTGCTAAGTCACAGCAATTCCGACCAGAATTAATAGAGATACCCATATAGCCTAACCAAGCATATTAGATGAATAGTTAGGCAGCTTGTTACTTAAACTTAGCCGCTTCAGCAGGAAAGTTAAGCTGTAAAACACGACGAGTAGCAGCGGCTAACTGAGGTTTACCCAATGCTTGACTAGCTTTAATTTTAATTTTCAACGCATCAATAATAGCTGGAGAACCTTGATAGTGCTTAATGGTATATTCAGCACGGTTAAACGCTGCAACATAGGCTTTTCTACGCATGTAATATTCAGCTACATTGACTTCAGAAGTGGCTAAAGAGTTGCGGAGGTGTTGCAAGCGTTGTTGTGCATCGGGTGTATACTTACTTGAAGGGTAACGATTAACTAACTGCGAGAAGTCATGAAAGGCTTCTTTTTGTCTTACATTATCCAAATCGGCAAAGCTACGCGGGAAGACTTTATCAACAATACTCTTTCCTCGATTGAAGTTAGTCAAACCTCGTAAATAAAGTGCGTAGTCCATAATAGGGCTGCGAGGATACATGCGTTTAAAGCGATCAATCGTGTCTAGAGCGGTGTCTTCTTCTTCTGCTTTATAATAAGCAAAAGCCGTTTCTAGCAAGCTTTGCTGTGCAAAACGACCCAAAGGATAGCGTGCTTCCAGCGTTTCATAATATTTGATGGCATCTTCATAACTACCTGATTGAACCGCAGCACGAGCTTTAGCTAATAACTGGCTTGCTGATTTCGCATCAGAGGATGTTCCTGCATCATCAGCATCTTGAGAGAAGCGGGGCATAGAACAAGCGCTAGCAATAACGAATGTGATTAAAATGAGGAACCCAGATTTCAAATTTTTATTATTTATCATTGTACAATTTATATCTATTTGTTTGGTTTTAGAAAGCTTTAGAGTGATTTTCGTTCAACTGTCGCATACGTATCGTATTGCTATCGCTTAACTCTTTTGAGCGGTGAGCGATAGACTTGGCAAAGTATACCTGATTATGTGTAATTCCAAAACTGGTCAAAAAACAATCAATTTATCAGGATTTATAGTGAAGCTAGGAGGCTGTCCGAGAACTAGAAGCGTAGCGAAAATCACAGGAGCATCATAAGGTGAGATTATTGGAAGAGGCGAATAGCCGTAGCTATTTAACGATTTCAATAAGCTCAGATTATGATGCTCATGGGATTTGCAGTAGCTTCTTAGTTCTTGGACAGGCTCCTAGAAAAGCTTATAAGTACCAAACTAATAGTAGAACACCAAAAATAATTCGGTAAATACCAAAGCTAACAAAGGTGAAGTTTTCTAAGAATCTAATGAAAAACTTCATCGTGAAATAAGCTACAGCAAAAGATACAAAGAAGCCGATAGCTAGAGTGAGCAGTCCTTCTTGAGAGAACTCGTTATAATGTTTTAGCAAATCATAACCACTAGTTGCTAGCATTACAGGTACAGCGAGTAAAAATGAGAACTCCGCTGCGGCTTTACGGGTAAGACCCAGCATCAAAGCGCCCACGATAGTAGAGCCAGCGCGAGATGTACCAGGGATAAGTGCGAACATCTGTGCTACACCAATCAAACCAGCTTGAGTATAGGTAAGTGTTTCTACATCATCTATCTGCTGCTTTTCCTCTTTGTAGAAATATTCGAGTACTAAGAAAACAATTCCACCAATAATAAACATGTAAGCCACTACTTGTGAATTAAATGCTTCTTTAACGTAGTCTTTTAGCAGAAATCCAACAATAGCTAGTGGCAGGAAAGCAATGAGTACTTTGACCCAAAGATTCACCTTAGACAGGCTAAATTTATCTTTATAGTTGAAAACAACGGCAAGAATGGCAGCTAACTGGATAATCACCATAAAAGCTTTGTTTTCCGCATTTTCGTCCATCCCCATCCAGTCAGCAACAACGATCATATGACCTGTTGATGAAATAGGTAAGAACTCGGTAATGCCTTCTACAATACCTAGAATAAGAGCCTGAATAATGTCCATTGGATTCCTGTTTTATTATTAATTCATTGAAGTGAGACTTATTCGTCATATCTTTTGTGCAAAAAAGTCATGGTAAAGACTTGTTATAACTTATGCCTAAAATCCATGGCAGAAAACCCGATAAGGTCGTCATCAAATGCTTTTGTTAATGCAATGACTTTAAAGCGTTCTCCCATTTCAGAGGGTAGGCTTAATGTCCGTACTTGCTGAGCTAGTGGGTACTGCTGTTCAGGATGTTGTGTTAGCTTATTTATAAATAGCGCTTCAAGACCGCACCCTGTAAGAAAAGCTGCTTGTGAGGTAAAACCTGAAACAGTTAGCCCATTTGCACTTCCCGCAATGCTTTCTTCATTTACATCCGCTGTTGAGTTGGCTGTTTTATTAGCAGCCTCGGCAACGTGAGTGAAGTCTACATTTGCCGTTATATCTTGTAAACCGGGAAACCAAAAAAAATCATTATGTACAAGGTGTTGATAGTGACAAATTAACGTACCCGCTTCTCGCTCAGGGTGATAATACTCACTACGGGTATAGCCATAATCAATTAACAGAACAAGGCCTTGCTCAAGGCAATCATTAAGTTGCTGGATCCAATCGTCTATATTGGGGTTGAACTCAGATTGATACTTCAATTCACTATCAATAGACCTATCAAAAGCTAAGCGATCTACCGCTTTGTGTATTGGATTTGTTTCATTAATAGACTGGTTGATCAACTTGAATTTACCCTCTTCAAAGCTAACCCGTTGCTGGTAAGTTTGATGTTGATGCATCATAAATAGCTCGACGGGCATCGCATCGAGGACTTCATTGGCTAGAATAACGCCTGTAAAAGGCTGCTCAGGTAGTGCCGATAACCAAGTAACATGCGGTAGTAAATGTGGACATGATTGACTCAATGTTTCTTTCTGAAGTGCTTTTAGTTCAGGGCTTACATCAAGAATATAATAGTGATCTGGTAGGCATTCTTTGGCTTCAAGGTGCAACAAAATATCAGCCGCCATCGTGCCACTGCCTGCGCCGAACTCTAGAATATCAGCGTGTTGAATCTTCTCAATGATTTGAATGCATTGATTGGCAACGCACTGAGAAAACAAAGGTGATACCTCTGGTGCAGTAATAAAATCCCCGCCTTTCCCCAGCTTTCTTTTACCTGCAACGTAATAGCCAAGAGCAGGCTCGTATAATGCCATTTCCATATAGTGACGAAAGCTAATACTGCCACCGTGGTGTTTAATTTCTTCACAGATCCGTTCAGTGAGCTTTTCGCTGTGTTGTCGTGCATCGGTAGAGGGTTGGGGTAAGGGCTTTTTTATTTTCATTGTTGTTGCTATAAAGTTGGCGCTATAAAATGTTAATGTGACAAATAAGAATTTTTGAGATCTCGGACAGCCTTTAGGAAATAAAAATGGCAGAGTTACACGGCAAAACCATCTTGCTGACAGGTGCTGCAAGGCGCATCGGAGCGGTAGTTGCAACCACCTTGCATCAAGCAGGCGCGGATATTGTAATCCATTACCGTAACTCAAGCGAGGCTGCGCAAGAATTAGTAGATTCGCTCAATCAACAACGCAAAGACTCAGCATTTATGGTGCAGGCTGACTTGTGCGAAATAGATACTCTACCCGCATTAATTACCGAAACTATTTCACATACTGGACGTTTAGATGTGCTTATTAACAATGCTTCGAGCTTCTACCCCACAGTTATAGGCTCGGTGACAGAAAAGCAGTGGGATGATTTACATTGCTCCAACCTGAAAGCGCCTTTTTTTTTAGCTCAAGCGGCTCAAACAGAAATAACCAAGCATCAAGGGTGCATTATAAATATGGTCGATATCCATGGTATAAAGCCGCTAAAAAACCACCCTGTCTATAGCAGCGCAAAAGCAGGATTAATTATGCTAACGCAAGCACTGGCAAAAGACTTAGGACCTGATATCCGCGTCAATGGTGTAGCACCAGGTGCGATTTTATGGCCTGAAGAGGATAGTAGTGAAGAGAGTAATCATAAAGAGATTCAAACAGAGCTTCTGGAAAGAACTGCGTTAAAACGCCAAGGTACACCTGAAGATATAGCTAATGCCATATTGTTTCTTGTGAAAGATGCGGATTACATCACAGGTCATGTGATACCTGTTGATGGTGGGCGGTTGCTTAATCAATAAAGAGGATGTATTAATATCCGTTCAATTTAAAAATAATTGCAACTACTCAGCTAACCCCTGAAATCTGAGCAGTTACAAAATAACTAATACTTATGAATAAAAATATTTCCGTTTTAATGGTCTGTATGGGCAACATTTGTCGATCACCCACCGCACAAGCTGTCTTCGAAAAAGTAGTTGAACGTCGTGGGCTTTCTGATCAGATTAGTATTGACTCTGCGGGTACTCATGCGTACCACGTCGGTGAGCAGCCCGATAGACGATCTCAGTCTGTTGCGCTGGATCGTGGTATTGACATGTCAGCTCAACGTGCACGTCAAGTTGAGGCTAGTGATTTTGATCGTTTTGATTATGTACTGGCTATGGATAAGTCAAATTACAACGATTTAAAGCGATTAGCATCCCCTACGAAACGTAAAAAACTACACCTGTTTTTAGACTTTGCAAAAGATTGGGATGTGGCGGAAGTGCCTGATCCTTATTATGGCGGAAGTCATGGTTTTGAGCGTGTATTGGATATGGTTGAGTCAGCCTCTGAGGGGTTGCTTGAAGATATTTTGTCGCGCCAATGATAATTATACGCCTTGCTAACAATGTAAGTTATTCAACTATCTAACTTTACTTATGTAACTTTTTTATTGAAGATAGAATTACAGATAGTAAAAGAGATACAGAAAACCAAAATACAATTAAGATTAGAATGGTGATTGGCGCATAATTGGGCGTTATTCTACCGAAAACTGACATAGTTAAAGACTTCAGTAACTCTTGATCATCAAGAAAAGGCAACAAGTGAGTGGGTGCTACTGCCACCTTGATCAGCGGGTGTGAGTAAGGCTCAGGAAGGATAAAGGCATTGGCTAGTAACAAAACAGGGACAATAAGCCCTATAGCTAGATGTGTTATTAATTGCTTCAAGGTCTTGTCTGGTCACGCAATAGGCGGTAATACTTTCTTCTCTGCCTCTATCCACGTTTCAACATCCATCATGATGTCAGCAGCCTTACGTCCTTCGGTTAGTATTTTAGGGCCTACACTGATGGTAATAGTGCCTGGCTTTTTGATATAACTATGACGTGGCCAACTTTCACCTGCATTATGTGCAATAGGGATTATAGGGTAGCCAGTGTGGCTGGCAAGGATGGCTCCGCCCATTTTGTATCGACTTTTCTTACCTGGCAAAACGCGTGTGCCTTCTGGAAACATGCAAATCCACATGCCATCATCAAGGCGCTGCTGGCCGATTTCTTTGATCTGGTCGACAGCTGATCGTCCTGCGGATCGGTCAATGGCAATAGGTGTGACTACTTTTAATGCCCAACCAAAAAATGGGATTTTAAAGAGCTCTTTTTTAAGTACCCAAGCAAAACGAGGGATCAAGGTGGGGATTGCCATGGTTTCCCATGTTGATTGGTGGTTTGCCAAGACTATATGGGCACTGAAACGGTCAATATTTTCAGGGTTTTTAACGGTATAACGTACACCACAGGTAACCTTTAGCCACCAGACATTGATGTAGGTCCAGTTAATCAAAATACCAAATGCCATTTTATTAGGTAATAGAAGGAGCAGGGGACTTAGTAGTCCAAATACCATAGTAACAATGGCAAAACCAATCCAAAAAAGTGTGGCTCTAAAGCCTAGCCATAGTGTATTTAATAGTTTCATGTTTGTTCTTTAAGCAGTTGTTGCAGCATGTCCCTTAGGGCAATACCACGATGACTAATACGATTTTTCTCATCAGGGTCTAGCTCAGCGGAGCTGGTGTGATGTGTGGGGACATAAAAAAGTGGGTCGTAACCAAAACCGTTTTCGCCAGAACGCTCAAAGAGAATGCGACCTTCCCAGCTTGCATCAGCGATGAGGGGTGAAGGATCTTCAGCATGATGCATATAGACGATGCAACAACGGAAACGTGCAGTACGGGCTTCTTCAGTGACATCGGCTAGCTCTTCTAACAGTTTGTCATTGTTGGCTTCATCATCACCGTGTTCACCTGCATAGCGTGCTGAGTAAATACCAGGTCGTCCCATTAGTGCATCGACTTCAATACCAGAGTCATCTGCCAAAGCTGGTAAGCCCGTATGTTTGGCGGCATGGCGTGCTTTGATAATGGCGTTTTCCACAAAGGTTAGGCCATCTTCTATCGCATCCGATACCTTAAATTCGGATTGGGGAATGATGTTGAAGTGGACATCAGACAACATGCGCGTAAATTCACGCAGTTTGCCAGCATTGCTACTGGCTAGAACAACTTTGTTACCCTTGGTGTTATTTCTATTACTCATGAGTGCATGGCCGTGTTTTGTGCATCAATGATTTCATTGATGCCTTTTTCAGCAAGTTCTAACATGCTGTTCATTTCATCACGACTGAATGCGTGGCCTTCGGCAGTACCTTGTACTTCAATAAATTGTCCATCATCATTCATGATCACGTTCATATCAGTTTCTGCGTTAGAGTCTTCTGGGTAATCCAAGTCTAATACGGGAGCGCCGTTGTATATACCGACAGAGACAGAAGCAATTTGCCCATGCAGTGGATTAGCGTCTAGCTTTTTATCTTTGAGAAGCGTATTAACGGCATCACATAAAGCTACGTAACCGCCACTGATAGAGGCGGTACGAGTTCCGCCATCAGCCTGAATCACATCGCAATCGATAACTATTTGACGCTCACCTAATGCTTGCATATCAACACAGGCACGTAAAGATCTGCCTATAAGGCGTTGGATTTCAACGGTTCGCCCACCTTGTTTGCCTCTGGCAGCTTCACGTCCCATGCGCGTGTTGGTGGAGCGAGGAAGCATGCCATATTCTGCGGTTACCCAGCCAGAGCCTTTACCGCGCAAGAAGGGAGGAACTCGCTCATCTATGCTTGCAGTACACAGTACTTTAGTGTCGCCAAATTCGACTAATACTGATCCTTCAGCGTGCTTGGTATAGTTTCGGGTGAATTTCACTGTACGCATTTCGTCGAGTGCTCTACCGCTAGGTCGCATTGATTTCTCCTTGATGGTGGTTTGTTTAAGGAAACTCTGGTGAACTATAGCCTCAGAAAAATGAGTTATGGCTTGTTCAGAGATTCCTTTTATAAGCTATGTGGGATGAGATTATACTTAAACGTAAAATATTTGTTGCAATAAATTAGCTTTGCTTTCAGACTATCTCGCATGATTATTCTTGTTACTGCTATTGATATAGCTAATACAGCGCTAGAAATGAAACGAGTTCGCCGATGGGTGATTCCAAACTCTGCGCGTTTTAATAATTGATGATGTAATAAATAATCAAACTAAGAATTATAAAGCCGCAGATTAACCTCTGCGGCTTTTTTCGTTTAGGTTATCGATGGTTTTCCTTTGAGGTATTACATTTGTGCAAGACCTCCTTTAACCTTTTTTACAAAGCAGGATGACATGCAAATACGTTTAGCGTTTATTATCGTCATAGCGATATGGTCAACAACTCCACTAGGCATAAACTGGAGTATTCATGAAGTGGGTTTTTTATTCGGCTCGACCACACGAATGATCCTAGGGGGTGTCTTCACGGTTACTGCGGTGATCATTATGCGCTATCCCGTACGCTTGCATCGCAAGGCACTGAAGGCCTATTTTGCTTCTGGTATTGGGATTTATGTGGCTATGCTGTTTGGCTATTGGGGCGCTAGTTATATTCCATCAGGGTGGATTTCTGTGGTGTGGGGTTTATCGCCCATTTTCACTGGTTTATTAGCGCATTATATTCTGGGTGAAAAGTCACTAACTTTTAATCGCATGTTAGGCGCTTTGTTAGGTGTTTGTGGGCTGGCTATTATCTTCTTTCAAGGCAAGAGTATGAGTGGTGATACAGGCTTGGGTGTATTTTTAATTCTTGTTGGCATGCTAGGTCAGACAGGTACAGCGGTTTGGATTAAGCAAATAGATGCAAAGATTAACGGTTTGGTAATGACGGCTGGAGGTTTGATAGTGTGTATCCCACTTTTTGTTTTGACATGGTGGATATTTGATGGCAAATGGCCTGATCAAGTAGAAAACAAGGTCATAGGTTCAATTGTTTATCTAGCTTTTTTTGGATCACTGATTGGTTTTACTGCTTATTTCTTTTTGTTAAATCATGTTGAAGCCCCCAAAGTATCTTTAATCACGTTGATAACTCCTGTGACGGCTTTATTGCTAGGGCATTATCTGAATCAAGAAAGCTTGGGGGGGAGCGTGATAATGGGTACTGCACTTATATTGCTGGGTTTAGCGAGTTATGAGTGGGGAGGTAAACTGAAGGCAACTCTGATCAAGTCATAGTAGCTTTAGCAGAGGTATCCGTTAGTCTAATACTAAAATACGGCTATTAGCTTCAATAAAGTCCACTATAAATGACTTAGGACGAGCGCTGCTAAAGCGCTCAACCTCAATACCCTCTTCAAATAACATAATAGTAGGGAAGCCACGCACCTTGTACTTACCAGCAAGTTTCATATTCTCGCCTTCATCAACTTCAAGCTTAGCTAATAGCACTTTGCCTTGATATTCTTTAATGATTTCTTTAAGAATAGGATCAATAAAGAGACAAGGGCTACACCAGTCAGCCCAGAAATCGACGAGCACAGGTGTTTGATGAGAAGCTTTTAATACTTTTTCTTCGAAGTCATCGAGATCAATATCGAAGACGTAATTGGATGGAGTCATAAGGTTTGCTGTCGTGTTGTTGTGGCTATATATCGGCTATTGTCGGAGTTGAAAAGTGGGTTGGCAGTCAGTGTCTATAATATGGTGATCAATGAGCCACTGTTGAGCGTCTTCAGCATCTTTTTCAAACCATTGTTGAGCAGACCCAAGGCGGAAGGTGTAGCCCCAAATATCCATATCATCCATCATTTTCTGACTGCCCATATTACTGATTTTTGTCGCCAGTATAATTTGTAAATAACAAACAGCGTTCTCTTCGTCATAGTCGCCACCTGCATCGGTATGTAATCCAGTACGCCTTTGCTCGTCCATGCAAATATAATGGCAGGATTCATGTAACAGAGAGTGAATAGGGGTGTCACTACGGACGTGTAGCTGATTACCCACTAGCCCTGCTTCGGAGTCGCCCCAGAAGCTACCTGGAATAGCGTTATTATCTGGGTTAAGGCTGAGTAACAAGTTGTATTTGTGTAATAACGCAGAGATTGAAGAGGTATCAACCTCAGCGATGGTAAGTACGGAATCAGTCACAAGTTTACTATTATTAATGAAGTTATGGGATCTTTGCACGAAGAGAAGCAAGGTCTCAGGATGTTAGAGGTGGCTTAAGGAAACTCTGATTAAGTCTGATCGGAATTTCTGAGAGATAGCCGTAGCTATTGGTCACTTTTATAGAGAAAAGCTGGCAGGTTTAGCCTCAGGAAAACGAATCATGAGCTGATCAGAGGTTCCGTAAATAACCCTTACTTATCAAACATATTCAAAACACGAGTATCTTGTATTGAATCGGGGTTCTTTGGCTCATACTGGAAATAACTGTATGCCGCACCGCGTGGTGTTGCCTGGTTCATTAGCGTGCCTATAACGTTAGCTTTAGCTTGTTTAAGGCGTTTGAGGCTTGCCAAAATCGGTGCTTTTAAGGTTGTTTCGGCATGAATAGTAACCAGCGTCGCATCTGCAATATTGCTTAATATAAGTGCATCGGCAAGGCCTAATACCGGTGGTCCATCTATGATAATACGATCATAGTCGAGCGTAGCTTTTTCCATTAGCTCTTTAATGCGCTTACCTGATAGTAGCTCAACGGGGTCAGGTGGTAGAGGGCCTGATGGTAAGACTTGAAGACCTTGAATAGTAGTTTGTTGAGTGGCTGATGGCATATCAATACTACGTGTTAGGTAGTTACTTAGACCTTGTCTATTATCTACTTTTAGTAAGGTATGTACCGATGGGCTACGTAAGTCAGCATCGATCAGCAGGACGTTTTCACCTGCTTGAGCGTAGGCAGTCGCAAGGTTTAAAGCGATACTTGTTTTTCCTTCACCCGCTTCAGAGCTGGTAAAGAATAGTGTCTGAGGTGCACCCGTATCGGTAGAAAAACTTAAGGCTGTACGTAATGAACGTATAGCTTCAGATATATTAGAGCGAGGCTCTTTGATAATTTGCAGAGCAATATCAGCACTAGATTGATCTTTATTCTTATGGCTAGGAATCATACCTAGCATAGGCAAGTGGGTGATGCGCTCTAACTCGTCGGCATCTTTTATGCTGTCATCCATAAATTCGCGTAGGAAAACGGCTGCTAAGCCGAGTAAAAAACCAATTAAAGTACCAAATATAACGTTAGTTTTAACTTTAGGTTTGTATTTGTTGTACGGAACACTTGCTGCATCAACAACAGTAATATTATTAGAATCAATACCACTAGCTACACCGACTTCTTTAATGCGCTCTAAAAGGTTTTGGTAAATGGTTTGATTTGAATTAGCCGTCTGTTTTAAATTGTTAAAGGTTTGCACCTTGCTTTGCATATCTAAGCCAGAATCTTGAAGTGAAAACAAACGTTTCTCAAGTGCAGCCTCTGTGTTTTTTGCAGTAGCAAGCTTAGTTTCAAGTGACTGTTTGTATAAGTGGGCTTCTGAGCGAATTTTACCGCGAGCTAACTCAACTTTCCGTCTAAGTTTTTTTGCAGCTCTACTTTTAGAGCCATAACGCTTCTTGGCAGAAGTATAGTCATCTTCTAGAGCAATCAGCTTTTTCTTCAATGATTGCATATGCGGAGTGTTCAATGTCATTGAAGGATCAGGGTCATTAGCCGCTGTTGCTAATTGAGCCAGTTCGCTCTCTAGTGAAGCTCTCTCTGCTTGAACCTCTACAAGCTCATCCGATAATTTGGTGAGAATATGGGTTGATGTGGTTTGATTGTTGCTTAAAGAAATGATTTTGTTTTCACGAGCAAACTTATTTAATGCGGTCTCAGATTCTGTAGAACGTTTCTTTGCTTTATCCAGTTGAGAAAGCAAGAATTTCTGTGCTGACTCGGTATTTTTAAACTGGCGCTCCAAGTTGGTTTGAATGAAGGTTTCAGCAATTGTATTAACAATTTTACTAGAAAGCTCAGCATCATTGGATTCGTAATGAAGCATAATTAACTGTGAAGTGCTGAGTGGCTCAACGTACAACCCTTTCAGAAAATTAACTTCAGGAGTAGGGGGGGCTGATCGCAGACCTGACAGAAACCCTTTACTCGATGTGAATTTATCGCGGATATTTAACTTATCCATGACGGCGTTGGCTAATGTATTGCTTTGCAAAAGCTGGATTTGTGTCTGCCAGTAATCGCGTTCCGAACGACGGCCTTGAGGCTCAACAACTACATCAGCGGCTGTTGTAGATTGTCTTTCAATTTGAATGGTCGTGCTGGCACGGTAGATAGGTGTCATCAGCAAAGTGGCAATTAATGAAAGCAACATAGCTGCAAGCGTAATAGCACCTAGCAGTTTTTTATGATGCACCACAACATTCCAGAACTCGCGGATATTGAGTCCTTTATTAGGCTCTAGTAGCTGCTCTGGGTATATATCGTTGAACGAGGAGGTTCCCGATGTGTTTGATTTTAATTCAGTAACGTGACTTGCTGAAGGGGTATCAGCACTTTGTGGTGTCATATTTGCACTCATAGTTTATAGCTTTAGTCTTTTAAATGAGATAGATAAGATTCATTCATCCATGTTATCTAATCTAATGGGATATTTCACATCCAACGGTAATATATAGGACTTTTAGTCCATTTAAGCAAGAACCGACTTAAATCGTTCGTACTTAAAGCAGTTTGTACAGCTGTTTATTACTATATTTTTATACTTCATTTCTCAATAGCTAATTACAATTTAAGTCGTTTTAAAATAAAGAGTAATTATTAATCTGCTATCAAAGTAGCGCGCGCATACTAGCAATTGCTAGTGTCTATAGCAAGGTGGGCTTAGATTAGAGGCCTTATATCACAGTCTATTGACAACTACGGTAGCGTAACTGGGTGATGAAGCCTTGTCGTGAGTCAGCTAGTGTCTTTCCTTTTGCTTCTTTGGCAGCCGTACCATCTGTTTTTATGCGCGTTGAAGTTGTAATGCGTAATGTGGTGTTTTTTCCACAAGCAGACCACACACTAGCAAATGAGCTGAGTGAGTCTCTAAAGCTATATCCATTGCTATTGGGGCCATGTAAATCTGTTTTAAAACGACTCCCTCTTCTACCCGAAAAAGAATAAGCATTCATAAAACGCGCATGTGATCCAGCGGGTAGAGATACTTTGCCATTATAGTTAGCACTCACTAAAGAAACACTCACGCCCTTAGGGACTTGTATGGGCAGGGCAATATCACAGGTTTTTCTTAAACTATGCTGGTTACGTCCATGAACCTCAACGACATATTGGTTAAAGTTGATATGCAAAGTAGCGTTGTTTTTATTCAGGCTCGCAGACACAGAGCCGTTGGGGCACGCACTACCTGAGTAAGCAATACGCCCAAGACTGATGGATGGAACGGTATTGGATGCGTTGAGGGGTGTTAGACCCAATACAAAGCTGATACCCAGTAGTAATGAGAAAATTGTTGTATTTTTGATTGCCCTGATCATCGTTTTATCCTTGCGAACTATTAGTTTAAGTTACTAATAGTGATTAGCGTTATATAACTTGTGATAGAAATGCTCTAAGTCAGTAGCATAATAACTACAACATCTATCTTAGTATATGACGGATTTTATTTATAAAAGTTCGGTAAATTTTTATATGTTGTAAAAAGTAGACAATATAAGTTGTTGATGAAGAGGTCAAACATAAAGTGCTTCATTAGTCAGGAGAAGTAAATGAGTGGCATGACTAGAGGTGCCGTAAGGTTAATAAACTGAGTATTACCTGAACCCGTGACTTCACTACGGCATAGGGAATAAGATATTGATTCATCGCGGGTTTAAAAAATACCTGCTTAACGAAGGGTGAAGCTAAGATTTTTTAAAATCCCGTGCTAAACCAATCTCTTACCCCCTATTATCCGCATTGAAGTCACGGATTAAGGTATTAGACTTTGTTTTAAAGATAGCGCAATGTTAATCTGCGCCTTTCCCAATTAGACATCGAAAACGTTATGAAAGTCAGAACTCGTTTTGCCCCAAGCCCTACTGGTTATCTACATATTGGTGGAGCGCGTACCGCCTTATTCTCATGGCTCTATGCAAAAAAGATGGGTGGGGATTTTATTTTGCGCATAGAAGATACCGATCGCGAGCGCTCAACCCAAGCCTCAGTAGATGCCATTATGGATGGTATGAAATGGTTGGACTTAGATTTTGATGAAGGCCCCATCTATCAAACAGATCGGTTTGACCGTTATAAAGAAGTGATTCAACAGCTATTAGACCAAGGTGATGCCTACCACTGTTACTGTAGTAAAGAAGAATTAGAAACATTAAGAGATTCACAATGGGCGGCTAAACAAAAACCACGATATGACGCTCGTTGTTTTGGTCGAGAGGACATTCCAGAAGGGATAGAACCTGTAGTTCGTTTTCGCAACCCACAAGACGGTACTGTGATTTTTGATGACCAAGTACGTGGTCATATCGAAATTAGCAACAACGAGCTGGATGACCTTATCATTGCGCGATCAGATGGTACGCCAACTTATAACTTAACGGTTGTGGTTGATGATCTTGATATGGAAATAACCCATGTCATTCGTGGTGATGACCACATCAACAATACGCCAAGACAAATCAACATCATCCGAGCGTTAGGTAAAGAGCCACCTATCTATGCACATGTCCCAATGATTTTAGGAGATGATGGAAAGCGTCTATCGAAACGTCACGGCGCAGTAGGCGTAATGCAATACCGTGATGATGGTTATTTACCTGATGCGGTTATTAACTACCTGGTGCGCTTGGGCTGGTCACATGGCGATCAAGAAGTCTTTAGCCGTGAAGAAATGCAACAACTGTTTTTATTAGATGATGTGAATAAATCAGCATCGACCTTCAACACCGAAAAACTACAGTGGTTAAATCAGCACTACATCAAAGAAATGCCAGTTGATGAAGTGGCAAAACACTTGCAATGGCATTTTGATGATCAAGACATAGATGTGACTAACGGCCCCGCTACGACTGAAGTGATAGACGCTTTAAAAGAACGTGCTAAAACCCTCAAAGAATTAACAGCTTCAGCGCGCTATTTTTATATGGACTTTGATGCTTATGATGAAAAAGCGGAAAAAAAGCAATTTAAAGAGCCAACAGTAGCTATATTACAAGCGCTTTACGATGGTTTAAGCGAAGTCAACGAGTGGGATTTAGAGCCGATACATGCAGTGATTGTACAAACCTGTGAAGACTTGGATCTGAAGCTCGGAAAAGTAGGGCCACCTTTGCGTGTAGCGGTAACAGGCACAGCCATGTCGCCCTCTTTGGATGTGACGTTAAAACTTATTGGTAAAGAGCGCTCTTTACGCAGAATCAACAATGCAATAGCTTATTTGAAAGACAAGTTTGCTTAGACGCTACTTAACTTCCCCCTTTGAAAAGGGGGATTGAGGGGGATTTGCGGATGTCATCTGATAGAAAAATTCAATTTATATATTGATCTTAATCTCCCCCAACCCCTCTTCAAAAAGAGGGGAGCATGTACGGAAACACTTTAGATTATTTACTCTAAATCAACGCCTTTCTAGACCCTTCTAGCATGTAATCAAAACCCATCAAACTCTAACTGCTCAGGCGAGTCAGGTGGATTAAACTGCAACCCTAACCCAATAAGCCGTACAGGACGTTTTCCCCGTTGCCAAGCTTGTTTACACAGTAGCTGGTAACTTGATAAGCAAGGGTGTGTACCTGGGATTTGTAGAGTCGTTGTCTCAAAATCATCAAAGCGAATCTTTATAAACAAAGTTTTGGTGATCAAACGTTGCCGTTGTTGAGCGTGTTGCAGCCTTACTAATAACTCGTTATAAATCGTCGGTAGTTTATTTAGGCAACTCTCTAAATCAGGTAAATCATGAGCAAAAGTATCTTCAACGCTGAGTGATTTTCTGATTCTGTGATTGCTGACAGGGCGATGATCAATACCTCGGCAATATTCATAAAGCCTCGCTCCAAACTTACCAAAATGTTGTCTTAACCTACTTGCACTTAATGCCTGTAAGTCGGCACAAGTCATTAGGTTTAAGCTATGCATACGTTTAACGGTGACTTTACCGACTCCTGAAATAGCACTCACAGGTAGCGCTTTAACAAAGGATTCAACCTCATCAGGAGTTATGACTTTTTGCCCGTTAGGTTTATTCCAGTCACTAGCAACTTTAGCCAAGAATTTGTTAGGAGCGACACCCGCAGAAGCAGTTAAGGCCTGAGCGGTAAATATACGTTCTCGAATCTCTTGCGCCATCAAAGTAGCACTGTTATTACAACGACTCACTGCTGAAACATCAAGATAAGCTTCATCCAGTGATAAGGGTTCTACAAGATCAGTATATTCATGAAAGATGGCTTGAATAGCACTTGAAGCTTGTTTATAAGCCTCCATTCGCACAGGCACGACAATCAGTGCGGGGCATTTGCGTAAAGCTTTCGAGATAGGCATGGCAGAATGCACACCAAACTCGCGAGCCTCATAAGAGCAGGTAGCTACTACACCTCTAGAATTGACCGCGCCACCCACCGCAATGGGTTTGCCTTTTAACTGTGGATTGTCACGCACCTCAACCGCAGCGAAAAAGCTGTCCATATCCACATGGATAATTTTCCGAAGAAATGAACCAGTGGGTTGAAGAGAGGAGGGTGAGTCAGTGGACACTTCCTAGCCCAGCATTGCTTAGTCCTGAGAATATACGCGTGATATCAATACTATCTAGCTCATACAGCTGATTGCAAAACTGACAACTGATGCTGATTTTTCCTTGTTCTTGCAATACAGAAGCGGCTTCAGCCTCACCTAAAGAATAAATAGTATCCTCTATTTTCTGCTGAGAGCAGCTACAGGCAAAATGAACAGGTTCTGCTTCATAAAGAGACCGATCTTCTTGATGATATAAACGATGTAAAATGTCCTCTACACCTAGCTCTAGTAGCTCTGTATCGGTTAATGTTTGTGCTAGCGTAAGGGCATGGTTCCAACCTTCTGCATCGTCTTCAGCGGGTAAGGTCTGTAGCATAAAGCCAGCAACACTTGAATCGCCTGTTGAGAGCTGGAAGTAGGTGGGCAACTGCTCTGACTGTTGAAAATAAGCAGCTAACGTATCAGCAAGGCTATCGCCTTCTAATGCGATAATACTTTGGTAGCGCTCTGTCTGATTATCGTTAGCATCTTGCTCAACGGTAATAACCAAAGTACCTGGAGCATTCTCTTGAGTTTTGTTTCGAGTTTTATTTTGAGAATTGCTGTGGGTACCCTTTAACAAATCGCTATAACTAGCGTCATCATCAATATCAACACTCTCATCCCATTGCGCCATAGCACGAATAGAACCATCTGATGTAGCCTGTACCACGAGCATATTAACGGGGTGAGTATCATTAACCTGCAACGTCAAAGAGCCTTTAAACTTAAGCGAGGCTGATAACAACGTAATAGCCACGGTCGCTTCACCTAAAAGACGCTGCACAGCTTTGGGATAAGCCGTTGTATTAGTAATCTGTTGCCATGCGGTATCGAGTTTTACCCACTCGCCACGGACGTGAAGTTCTTCTAAAAGGAAACGGTGTAAGTTGTCAGACATAAAAAAGGTTGAGTCAATATTTAGGGATGTCTATTTTAGCATTATTAATGCATACATCACTATCAAAAGCCTGCTACAAATAGCATAGTGATTGAGTGTTGTTATGAATATTAATAAACATAGCTTGTGAAAAGTATATTCACACCATAAAATCGTTTTGTCATAATCGACTAAGTAAAATATAACTCAAGGACTGAGGCGGGGATATTCTAGCCATGTGAGGCAGATACTATGCAGCAATTGTGTGTCCGTTATATTGAAAAAACAGTTCAGTGCTTAATGACTATTGGTCTGTTAGTTAGACATTCTTTTTATTCTTTCAAACGTAAGTATTTATATCCTGAAAAATGGTCTTTTTTATTCAGCAATAAAGACTTTGTACTTAGAATAGCGGCTATTCCTAAAGATCAATCTCATCAAATCATTCGCAACTTCCCACCTCCGGGCTACGGCATACCTACTGGAAAGAAATCTTCGTGTAAGCAACAGCCTAGTAATACTTATGCACTTTTTCTTTATCCTGCTGGTATTGCGCTTCAATTTATCATTGTTTGTACCGCTATTTATTCATTTATTCTTCCTGGGCTTATAATGTGGTTATATAAAGCATTCGTTCTTTGTGAAGAAAATAAACCTAAGTCAGGTGGTGTTACTAGCTCTTATGACTTGTCTCAAGTTGATTATGTAATCATGTTTATAATGGGTTTTATATTCCTTTTATTCCTGCTGTTGGTAACTTATCAGTTGACTATTAGCTTGCTTTTTAAGAGAAAAATTCGACCTGTTTTTTCTGAAGTATGGAAATTATGGCCTGAGTCTCAATACGATTTATTTCTCACAGTTCCTCATTTAGTTAAGGTCAGTAGGGCAGACCGTGAAATGCCAGTGCATAAGTATTGGCAACCCGATGAGGCTACGCCCATTGCACATCAATCTTCTGAATATTCTCAAGGTATGAATACCGTTCAGGAGGTATTGCTAAATCTTGCCATTTTTGAATTGTTTTTTTATAACGATGATGAGAATGATCATGATGAAAAAAATGATAAAGAAAGCGGTGAGCATTCAATCAAGTTGAATAACTGGCTTATATATTATTTTTCTCCTATCTGGATTAGTTATTTTATTATATTGCTGATGCTATTTATGTATCAGGTTCCCTTTATTGCAGAAGCACTTTATACGGATTTTTTATTGTTTGCTTTCCCCGCCAATATTATTGCTGCTTCGTTGATTTGGTTGTTTATTTCCGTTTGGTTTGTCTGGAAGCGTATTGATTATTTACGATCTTTACACAAGGATGTCAAAGATGGTGTATATCAATCCCATTTAGATCTTGTACCCCCGAAAATTCTTAAAAGTATTACCAGAATACCCCATGAGCAACAAATTCTGGCTGGCATTAGGCACCTCCAAAGAGTCCTGAATATTATTCAGATTGTTGCTTTTTCGAACATTTTGTTGATATTGGAAGTCCTCACCGCGTACTCACCAAAAAATTAATAAGGCACTACCATGACATTAAAGTATTCAGATAACCTTTATCTACTCTCAGTTATCGATATTGTTGATCGCTATGATATTATTTTGCTGGAAGTGCGTCATCTACAGAA
The DNA here is from genome assembly GCA_026991755.1 of Thiotrichaceae bacterium. Classification (GTDB taxonomy): domain Bacteria; phylum Pseudomonadota; class Gammaproteobacteria; order Thiotrichales; family Thiotrichaceae; genus HyVt-477. Next base: position 18,812 of record JALXAX010000134.1, read on the forward strand.
AATTATTATTGATGCCTTACATGCTCCTACCTTATTTTTGCCATTACGACGTGAGGAAAAATACATTTTCGGTGGATGGCTGGATGAGAAAAATGGTGAGTATCAAAACATAATAAGCCATGAAAAGGACTTTGCTAAAGTCGCAAGCTTGTGTATTACACGTTACCCCTCTCCTGATACAGCAGTCAGGTTTATTACAGAGACCTCGCGAGAAGAATTACTCAAACAAGATATAGATATGATGGGTAAGCTTAAACGTTATATAGGTCATTTATGGGCGGGAGATTTATGGGTAGGGAGTGAGCGTATTCACTATCACGCGTTACGCGCATTACAGGTGCTTAAACAACAGATTATTAGGGATAAGCTCATTTTCCTATCAGAAGCACATGATGCCGGTATTGTAAAAGTTCCAGGAGCTAAAAAAAACCGCTGTAAAATGTCGTTGATGATATTAAGGCGAGGTGTTCTAAATCGTATGAATGGCTATATACGTGTGTTCAGAACACATCAACAGCAATTTGGAAAGTCTCTGGACTTTGGCCTGCAAAGTTATCCAAGGCCAGGTATAGAACGTCGCCGTGATATTGGTATTTATAATGATTTCTTAGCAAATAGAACTCACGATTTGCATAAGGATATGCAGCATTTCATCAAGTCATTCTTAGACCCTGCTGATGTAGCAAAAAAAGAGAGCCTAGGTTGGCCCATTGTGTTGCATGGGTGGTCTCAATCCCCCAGTGTATCGGGTTCACAACTGTACGATGATGTGGGGAGGAGCTTACGTGAAAATGGCGAGAAAAATGAGGATGGTTCAGCGTTCATGCCACAACATGTTAGCTATGTTGATACCAGCTTTTGGTCACCCGACAGACCAGATTTACAGCCGTTAGTGGCTAAATATGTGGCAGAGTCATTGGCTAGAAATTACTTGGGTAAGATCAACGAACAGTACCTGTCTAATCATACGGATGACTTTGCAAACCTATTAGCAGAGTTAAACGCTGTAGTAACGAGCTTTGTTAGAAATACACCTGAGTTTACCGCACAAAAAGACGCGTATCGAAATTTGGTGAATAAACATTTATCCATAGATTTTCTTGCCTCAACCGTTAAAGGCATTGCCTATTTATATGCTGAGTTTTTGTCTATTGTGGGAGAAGGGCTGGAAGATCAACTGCGTACAACCGATGGTTTTATAAAGCTAGAAATGCTGGCTGATCTTGAGGATGGCATTAAGAATTATGAGGATACTTTTGTTTGGTACTTTCGTTTAAGACTGACGAGTTTTTGGTTAGAAAAGGTCATCCATTCTCATTGCAGTACGCTGGATAAGGTTGTTCTAAAAGGCTCTCGGCAGGTGTGTGATGATCTCCTTGATTTTCTGGATGAAAACCTGGCCACCACTCATGGAAAGGCATCAGATAAACAGCAAGTGATGGGTGTGTTATGGAAAGCACTCGCAGAAAAAATGGAATACTGTATCGGTCGTCACGTTTTTGTTAGAAAAGCAAAGCAATGGAGAAAGAAGCGCAGTGATGATACCTGGTGTGAAAAGGAATTAAAGCCAGGAGAGAAACGGTTTCATCGTTCAACCATTCGATTTGATGTGCGATTACAGAACTTTATGTTTGAAGGTACGTTGAAACAAAAATCTCAAGCTTCTCATAAGCCTATTATTGATGAGAGTGAGCTTGACCAGTCAAGTAGCGATACTGATAGTAGCCTGAGTATCAAAGAAAAACTATACGCTGATTTTTATGATGTCTACGGTTTGAAGGTGCAAAAAAATACAGACCCATTGAATACTGAAAATAAGTATCGACATCCACGATGGTTGTATCGACATTTGCATCAAATCCCTTTTCAGTGTGCGATATTAAGAAGTATTGATCTGCTTGGCTATCACCCTCAAGAAGAGACTATAGCTTCCGCTCTACCGTGGAGACGTAAGGTCGAAGCAAAACCACGTACACCCGAAGGACGTAAGCGCCGGCCATATAAATGGCCAGAGTTTATCGACGAAATTCATACTGATATGAGCTTAGGGCGTGAGAAGTTTGCACTTGGTCTTGAGTTTTATACATGGAGTAGGGAGTCTCCACGAGATCGTTTAGGGTTATGTAATAACCTGATTGTCTTTATTTTACCTCAGTTGAGTGATGCACTGGAGGTGAAGAAGCATCTGGAGGATTGGTTGCGGGGTGAAGAAAATCTTGAAATTAACACCCCTAAAGCGGTTAGAGATATAGCTACTGATTTAACTAATAGCCGTTTGAAAGATTTTTATTATAAGGATGATCATTTATTTAAGACGGGAGCAGAAAGCATTAACCGTGCTTTTTCATTGATTAAGTCTGGAAGTTGTAAGAAAACCAGAAGGCTCGAGCAGTTAGCCGGTTATAAACTAAAAGAGCTATTAGCTATTTATGAAGAATATATTGCTAAACCTTATGTGAATGAGGATGCTGGATATGTGAAGTTAAATATTTTATTGGCGCTGGGTGCTTATCTTAAAATCCGTGCTAATACTGAGAAAAAAGCGTTTTATAAGTTAGTACTACAAGGGTTTAACAATGCTTCAAAAGAAAGTGATTTACCTGAACGCATCCCTCCTGTGATGTTATCACGTGCCGTACTTACGAATTATCATTCTGTGGCTGATCCTTATGCAGTATTGGATAAAAGTGTGAATAAGCAGTTTTTAGAACAGAAAATGCCAAACTACTACGGGTATAACGTAGAAACTTTACATCACGGTATAACATTAGGTAATTGGACTTGTCCCAATATACCCCCTGATAAAACAGATAATGAAATGTCCGATGCTGATTGTAATCACCATCAGCACATTGAAACAACAGAAGAGGTAGGTAGGTTTCACACCATTCTTGGTCGTTATGATATGGTGGGTTTTGTACCTGCCAGAATGCCATGCAAATGTAAGATTCCCAGTTTTGACTGTGCGATGGATGAGTCAGAGACTTTTATTAATCATTTCACTCGACGAGAAATTGCACTTCCCGTTAACGTACAGCCTGTTAACCCATCAGAAAAAACTATGTTTGGCATTATATCGGTGTCACTACAACGTCGTGCGATGCGCTTGAGCTTATTATATCGAATCATGAGTGCGATCAATCATGATGAAGCTTCTGGCCCACAACCCAAGATGGAACAAAGCATCCAAAACATAGCTACCAAATATAGCGATACCATACATATTCAAGGTTATATCACCGATGGCTGGGGAGACTTTCTATTGGTTTTCCAAACCATTAATGGTGCTAATGTTAAAGGCGAAGAGCTGGTGAACGATATTTTTGTGCTTCAGCAAATGCTCTATGAGGACTTTATGGTGGATAGAACCGAGCTGATTTATACACCTAGATGTATTGATTATATTGCTAGAGCAGAGGGTTATGATTTTTCTATCACCGTGAGAATGATGGAAGATAGAAAATTAGAAGCCAGTGTTGAAGACTTCATTAATGCCTTTGAGCAGAATGCTAGTGACTTGAATAAACGAGTTCCTGAAATCATCGATAGTAAAATCTGTCAGACACCTGGTAGAACGGATCTTACGATGAATTTTACGATTAAAAAAGGTAGTAGACCTGAAGGGTTGTATAACAATATCCTACTGTGGATGTCTGAAATGAAGATGGCTAAAAGTACCTGGTATTCCGACAGTATGTCTATGTTGGGTAAGGTTGAGACTATTATCGAACGAAGCAATATTGAACAAAACATTGAAACAAACAATACTTAGCGGATTATTAATCTATGAGACCTTTTCATGAAAGTATGGCGAGAGAAAAAAGAGCGTAATTTTTCAGATTTAGTCTAAAAAGGAGGGTAATAGCCGAGCTATTGGCTGAGTTTTTAGACAAAATATGGGAAATTTAAGCCTTTTTTATCCGTCATATCTTTCGTGTAAAGGTCTCTCTATAGATGTTCACCTATTTAATTTTTTATCTACTGCCGTAGAGACGTTGCATGCAACGTCTCTACGGAAATTATTTAAGTGAAAGCCTATATTCATGAAACGAAGTGTTTTATATCGGTAATTCCCACAGTTTAGAGTGGAAAAAATTGCACCCGTTGATAATTAGACTATCATGTATTACTAATGTAGTTACTAGTTATAGAATATGAGTTATACCAATCTGCTTAGGTCTTTTATTTTCGGCAGTCCAAGTCCAGAACAACGCAAGAGACATCAAAAGCCCGTCAACATAACAGCGGACTTAAAAAGTGTGGTGGTTCGCCATAAAAAGCACAATATGTTGATAAAACGTGAGGCTGATAATAACGCTAGAGTGTCTGATATGTTCAGCCGAACGTCTCGGCCTTGCCCTCCTTTTTGTATACAGCCTATGCACGCTGCCGATGGTGTTGAGACTATTGGTGAGCTCGAAATATTAGACTATTTAGCGGCTACAACCAGTAATGGGGATGATGAAAGTGATGTGCTATTGATCGATTCTCGTATGCAAAGCTGGGTAGATAAAGGCACGATTCCATGCTCTATTAATATTCCGTGGACGGAGTTATCACCTAGTCAAGGTGCCAAAACTAAAGGCATCATGGCAGTGTTAAAACATCATTTCAACGCGCCTTTGGCAAAAGGGTATGAAGATATTGATGTGGAAGTTGTTGACGCCGCAATAGTTAAAGGAGATGTGGCTGAGTTGTTCGATTACTCAAATGCTAAGCTTTTAGTGCTTTTTTGTAATGGTACGTGGTGTGGTCAAACTTCTGAAAGTATCAAGTCATTGATTACCTTTGGATACCCCGCAGAAAAGATAAAATACTTTAGAAATGGCATGCAAGGCTGGGTAAATCTAGGCTTAACAACCATTTCGAAGCAAGATGAAGCATCTACTGAGTGTAAGATTAAATAAAGAAGGGGTTCTTGCTTCCCGTATTGAGCTGCGCTTCATGCGAGAAAGTGTAGGATGTGTTCGCTAAGGCTTTTAACCTAAAATCCTCAGTTAGACAGCCTATAGAGTGATTCTCTTCGGCTGAATGGCGTAGTAAAAAAAGGAATTAATGGTTGATCCTTAATGAGTTTTTGTACATAGGCAGTCAGCGGAAGAGGTGTTTGAGCTTTAGCGAAACTTAGAAGCTTCAGCAGGGTTGCTCTATAGGCTGTAGCGCCTTCACTCTATAGGTGAAGGTAGATAAAGCTTCTTACTTTAATGCTATCAGTAGTTTATTTAATGCTGGAAGCGGTTAACTGAGGAATTTAGGTTTAACCAAGTTTCAAACAAAGGAATGTAATGAACATAAGTATTTATATCAAACATCTGATGAATATTGAGCTTCATAAGCTATTTATAGTATTGTTGTTTTCAACGTTCATAGCTTCTTGTGGAAGTAGTTCTAAAACAACTCCAACCGTACAAAATATCAAACTGTCATCTCCCAGTACTGATGATAGCCAAGGCGGTTTTCAATCGATTAGTCAGCCTGTATTTAATCAAAAAGATAATATTCAGTCAGTTATCAACTCGATTAGTGGTGAAAATATCAATTCACTTTATTCGGTGAATGCCTACAAGCTGGAATATATCACTCGCAACTCAGCCAATGCATTAGTTAAGGTATCTGGCTTATTAGCCATACCCGAAAAGAGTTCGGCTAGCCCTATACTAAGTTTTCAACACGGTACTATATTCAAGAACGCAGATGCACCTACTTCTCATTTAGGAGTTAGTGAAGATAGTGTTGAAGTCGGCTTAGCATCATTAGGTTATATCGTATTTTCTGCGGATTACGTGGGGTATGGGTCATCGTTAGGTCAGCCACATCCTTATTTGCTTAAACAACCTTCAGCTGATGTGGTGTTGGATTTATTACAAGCAGGGAAAATGCTGTTACAAGAAAATAATATCGAGACGACTAGCCAGTTGTTTATGACAGGCTATTCTCAAGGTGGTTACGTCACTATGGCAGCTTTAAAGGAATTACAAGAAAATCCGCGTGAAGGCTTACTAGCAACCGGTGTGGTATTAGGTGCAGGGCCTTACGACGTAAATACTACTCTTGATGTATTAACCAGAGGTATTAATGTACCCAATATTTTTGAAGGTATAGTGATAGATTACATTATGGATAGGCTAGTACCCTCTAACGAAATCACTTTTGAGAGTACGATATTAGAACGCTTTTTTGATGGAGACCGTCAAGACGACGTACATAATTGGCGTCCTGATATAGCCATCAAACTCTTTCATGGCGAAGATGATCGAACCGTGCCTATTGAAAGTGCGGTAAGTACGTTCAATGCGATGAAAAACTTAGGCGCAGACATTGAGTTAATAAGGTGCTCGGCGAGTCCATCAGATCATCGTAATTGTATTTTGCCATACGTTGAATATATGCTGAGTTACTTTGATGGATTACGTTCTTAGAGCTGTTTGCTGATCACCTGTATAAGCTTATAAATTTTGCTAAAGCTCAGCTAGTCACAAGAATTTGGTCAAATTAATAGAGCTTCTTTAAGCCGATATCAGTGTTCCAGCGCCTTTGTCGGTCAATAACTCAAGTAACACAGCATGAGGTACTCTGCCATCAATAATCGTTGATGAGCTTATGCCCGAAACAACAGCATCAAGTGCACAGTTGATCTTGGGAATCATGCCGCCTTGAATAATGCCTGTCTCGATGAGTTGGCTAATATCTTTTGTGTTTAAGCCTGTTAATAGCTTGCCGTTATTATCAAGAACGCCCGGTGTGTTGGTGAGTAATAAGAGTTTTTCGGCATTGAGTTCTACAGCCATTTTTCCTGCAACGATGTCGGCATTTATATTATATGCGGCACCGTCTTCACCTACGCCTATGGGAGCTATGACAGGAATATAGCGATCATTATCCAGCATTTCGACGATGCGTGGATCAATCGAGGTGACTTCACCGACATGACCCAAATCAATGTGTTCTTCTGATTGCCCTTCTGCTGCCTTTTTCTTCAGGTGTAGTTTTTTGGCTTTGATGAAATTGCCATCTTTGCCTGTCAAGCCGATAGCTTTACCACCTGCTTGGTTAATAAGGCTGACGATGTCTTTATTGACTAAGCCACCTAACACCATCTGTACGACATCCATGGTTTCACTATCAGTAACACGCATACCTTCAATAAATTTACTTTCTTTGCCTAAGCGCTCAAGTACGCTAGCAATTTGAGGGCCGCCACCATGTACGACAACAGGGTTAATACCCACTTGTTTGAGTAAGACTATATCTTGAGCAAACTGCTGTTTTAGGTTGTCATCAGTCATGGCATTGCCACCATATTTAACAACAATAGTTTTACCCGCGTAACTTTGGATATAGGGTAGGGCTTCTATAAGAATTTCAGCAGTTTGCATGAGATGATTCCTTCATCTTGATTTATATGAATGTATATTTGTTTTGTAGTTCTTGTCCCTGTGCTGGCGTGGTAAACACGCGTCCCAATGCACTAGTACTCCATCAACTTAGGTTTGATGGATACAGAGCAATCCAAAGCGTTCAAGACAAGGCTTGGGTTGCAGGCAATGGTTGTTCCCTTGGCAAGGCCCATAACGCAGTATTGAGCGCTTTGGGTTGCTCCCTTCGGGCGAGCCAGGAAGCGGTTATCCGCGTTGTTGCGCCTTTTGTGAAGGGAACAACCATTCCCTGCAAGACGCGCCTAGCGGCTAACCGCTTTCTGACTCGCTGTATCCATCAAACCTAACTTGTTGGAGTACTAGCGTTGAGTACATGCCGCAGTACGCAAGAATGAGGTCAACGCATCACAGAGTTAAGTCGTTTTATTTTGTACCAGAGTGACCAAAACCACCTTCACCACGGTCGGTATCTGTAAAGTCATCCACCTGATTTAGACTAACTTGTAGCACAGGTACAAAGACTAATTGAGCAATACGCTCACCAGGTTCAATAGTGTAGCTATCCCAGCCTCTATTCCAACAGGAGATATACAGTTGACCTTGATAGTCAGAATCAATTAAACCCACTAAGTTGCCTAGCACAACCCCATGTTTATGCCCTAAACCAGACCGTGGTAGAATCGTTGCAGCCATTGAAGGGTCATTAATATGAATCGCCAAGCCTGTGGGAATCAATTCTGTTTCGCCAGGATCAAGAATGAGATCATGATCAATACAGGCGCGTAAATCCATGCCAGCGGAGCCACCGGTGGCGTATTCAGGTAATGGAATGGTATCGCCGATTCGGCTATCTAGTATTTTAAAATCTACGGTTTTCATTAAACGTCCTGTTCGTCATGTGTGTTAGAAGGTAAGTGGTGTTTGTATATCTCGAAGTGCTCTGAGATAAGTTGCACAAGTTGTTGAGACAAATGTTTTTTACTGGTTAGTGGCAAGGTGCATTTACCCCCTTCCCATAGCACTAATAGCGCATTGTCATCTTTGTCGAAACCTTGGTTTTTGCCTACCTTATTAGCGGCTATCATATTAAGCTTTTTGCTGATGAGCTTGCCTTTTGCATACTTTTCGAGATCAGTGGTTTCTGCTGCAAAGCCAACGGTGAATAGGTTAGGGTGGGCGTGGCTGGTTTCAGCCAAAATATCTGGGTTTTTCGTTAATGTGAGTTCTAGTGTTTCGGTGTCGCTGTTTTTTTTAATTTTGTTATTAGAGGTGGTTGCGGGTGAAAAGTCGGCAACGGCTGCACAGGCGATAAAAATATCGGCTTGCTTTGCATGCTTGCTGACCGCGCTAAACATCTCCTGAGCAGATTCAACATCAATGGTCTCTATGTTTGCAGGAGTATCTAGATGTACGGGACCTGACACCAGTGTTACCTGAGCTCCTTGTTTTTTTGCGGCTTCAGCAATGGCATAGCCCATTTTACCTGAACTTCGATTGGTCAAATAACGCACGGGGTCTAATGCTTCACGGGTAGGCCCTGCGGTGATTAGTACTGACACGCCCTGTAATGATGGTGTCGCGGTAGATTCAGCAATGATTTGATCGACAATTTCAGCAGGCTCAAGCATTCGACCCAAGCCGATATCCCCACACGCTTGTTCTCCTGCGTCTGGGCCTAATAGGCTGATCTTATTTTGTTCCAGTTGCTTGATATTGGCTGTGGTTTGCGGGTTAGCCCACATAGCTTGGTTCATTGCAGGCGCGATATATAGTTTGGCTTTACTGGCAAGTATGAGTGTTGTTAACAAGTTGTCAGCTCTACCATGAGCTATTTTTGCAATAGTATTAGCGGTAGCAGGAGCTACTACAATAATATCAGCCCATTTTGCTAGTTCAATATGCCCCATGGCGGCTTCTGCTTCGACATCAAAAAGGTCGGTATGTACAGGATTGCCTGATAACGCCTGAAGTGTCAATGGGGTAATAAACTCAATCGCGCTTTGTGTCATACAGACTCGCACGTTAGCATTTTGCTTAATAAATAGTCGTGTTAGCTCAGCTGATTTATAAGCTGCAATGCCTCCACTTATCCCAAGAAGAACGTTTGTGCCAGTAAGGTTTGTCATAATGGTGCGAGTCTACAACATTTACCTACTGATAAAAATAATTATGGGTATCTCTATTAATTCTGGTCGGAATTCCTGTGAGTTAGAATTTGCCAGATTTTTAATAGAAAAGTTAGTAATAGCCGTGCTATTGGTCACTTTTATAGTAGAAATATGGCGGATTCTAGCCTCAGGAAAACGAACCATTAATTAATAGAGATACCCTTATATGGCAATAACTGACTGGCCAGCTGAAGAAAGGCCGCGTGAAAAACTTTTGATAAAGGGTGCGACTTCGTTGTCAGATTCAGAGCTGTTAGCGATTTTCTTGCGTACAGGTGTAAAAGGAATCACGGCGGTTGATATGGCAAAAGGATTGCTTGATGAACATGGTAGTCTGCGGGATTTACTGGCAGCAGATAGAGAGCGTTTCTGCGAAAGCCATGGTTTAGGTGAAGCTAAATATGTTCAACTGCAAGCAGTGCTTGAAATGAGCCGACGTTACTTTGATGAAACGCTAAAGCGAGGTGATGAAATTACCAGCGCGAGTAAGGTTCGTGATTATCTCAAGGCAAAGCTAAGAGATTATCAACATGAGGTCTTTGCTTGTTTGTTTTTGGATAATCGTCATCGCATTATCCAGTATCAGGAAATGTTTACAGGTACGATTGATGCAGCAAGTGTTTATCCTAGAGAGGTTGTTAAACGAGCGTTAACTCATAATGCGGCTGCCATTATTCTTGCGCATAATCATCCATCGGGTATAGCTGAACCGAGTGAATCCGATAAGCGAATTACTCAGCGTTTAAAAGAAGCGCTTGGCTTGATTGATGTTCGTGTACTAGATCATTTTGTGGTGGGTGATGAAGTGGTTTCGTTTGCAGAGAGAGGGCTGCTGTAAGTTGGAAGCGAGATTGTAGAGGCTGTGAAAGTATTCAAAAAATGCTGTTTGTAGGGTGTGCTGAGGTACGAAGCGCACCATAAGCGCATGATAAACGGTGCGCCTCCTCCGTCGGCACACCCTACCTACGAATACTTTCACAGTATCTTTAGGGTATCCCTATTAATTCTAGTCGTAGTTACTGTGACTTAGTTGTAGGGTTTCCAAACAACTGCTATATCTTCAACTTCAATATCCGTTCTTCGAAGCTTAATAGAGAATTCTTCGATAGTAATGCTATCCACATCAAACTTCTCAGCAAGTTCATCAATCTTATCTTCTAACTCGTATGCTAGCTTTTCGATGTCTTCTTTCACTTCTTCTACACGTTGTTGGGCACGTCCTACGTCACCACGTTCTTTGAGTGCACGACTGCCCCGGCTGATAGCACGGCCAATTTTCGCCGTAGATGAGCGTCCAAACAACGCTCCTAATACGGCTACGCCTGCGCTGAACATTGAGCCTGTCTTATCAGACTCTTCTTTTTCTACGCGTTCTTCAGCACGTGCTAGTCGTTTTAATAGGGTGTCTTCTTTTTTGCCGTAGCGTTCTTGTAGGACTTCGATGGCTTGTTCTTTTTTATCATTGAGCAGATCATTGAGCTTTACTTTAAAATCAGCCAGTGACTCGTAGGGCTTGGATTCTAACTTCGGGCTGCGTGATCGGAACAGTTCTAGCTTATGCTCGTGATAAAGCCAGTTCTTTAATTCTTTGGTGACACTGCTGAGCTTCTTATCCTTCTTTATATAGTCGGGTAGCGCTGCATATTGAGCTTCAGCAGGGGCTTCTACTGGTAGCTGGCTAAAGCATTCATCGCCTGGCATTTCTTCATTAGCAGGAGTGGATAAATCCCAATCTGCCTGATGGTCGTCTATAGATAATGGCAGGTTTAGACACAGTGTTTCTTCTTCGTTGATACCGCGAGTTTGGTTGTAGAAGTGCAGGGTGGTATGAGCAATGACGCTAGCGGTGTATTGATGACTACCCGTTAGATCGACCATAAAGCGTTGTGGGATACTGTTGTCTAGGCCTGAGTAGCTTTCATAGCCATCGTTAGTATTAGTGCTTTCGGTGTTGTCGCTATCTTCTACATTGTTAGCAAGTAGCGCTTTTTTATGCTTCATTAGTGTGCTGATTTCATCGCGCTTGAGAGGGCCTTTAAGGTAACTTAATACCCAGCGAGTTCCGAATAAACGGATATCTTCAAGATGTGCGCTTTTCAGAAAGAAGGTTCTCTTTTTCAAGTTAGCCAAAAGAGCTTTTATTTCTTTCTTATCAAAGCTTGAGCCGACTTTACCGCCCAGACCATCAATCACTCGATCAATATCCTGAGTGGTTTGCAGACGGCCAATAAACCATGTGCCAATATTGGAAAGCCCTTTGTAGTCAAGATCAACTGGGTTTTGAGTGCTAAGGATGACACCTACGCCAAAAGCTCTTGCCTGTTTTAGCATGAGTAGCATGGGTTCTTTACTGGGTGGGTTCTTGGTGGGTGGGAAGAATCCATATATTTCATCCATATACAGCACGGTCTTAAGTGCTGATGTACCACTTTGACGTCTCATCCATGCTATGTATTTATTTAAAAGCAGGGTAACAAAGAACATGCGCTCGTCATCACTGAGGTGTGAAATTGAGAAAATAGCAATCTTGGCTTTGCCGTTATCGTCATAGAGTAATCTTTGGATGTCTAAATCTTCACCTTGTAGCCAGGCAGAGAAGGTCGGAGAGGCAATAATGGCATTAAACTTTGTCGCAAATTTAAAGCGTTCGGATTGTGGATAAAAGCCTTCTAGTGGTAATACACCGATTTTCTTAAAGCCCGGGCTAATGATACGACCGATGAGGTCTTCTATGCTTAAATCACTGCCTGAAAGCCATGAATGGGTGATGATTTGAGCGAGTAAAATATATTCTTTTGACTCAACGGGGTCTGCTTCAACGCCAATTAGAGCAAGCAAACTTCCAATGGTGGTTTTCACATAAGAAGAGAAAGAGTCAGAGTCATTAATGATCTCAGTAGGTGGTGCATCCAGAGAGCTGAGAATATTGATGCTAACACCTGCACTACTTCCAGGTGTATAGATAGTTTTATCTACACTGGCAAACTTGGCGACGCGAGAGCTATCCTGATGCGAGCCTTCTATACCTGATTTCCATATGCCAGCGATTTTTTTGGCATATTCAGTGGGATCTTTTTCTTTGGTATTGGCTTCATCTTTGACCCATGGTTTGAAGTTCTCAGCTGAGAAGGTTGGATCCGTTAGCAATAGGTTGCCCATGTCGCCTTTAGGGTCGATGATAATGGAGGGAATGTTGTCGATGGCGGCTTCTTCGATAAGTCCAATTCCCAAACCTGTTTTACCGCTTCCGGTCATGCCGATAATGGCTGCGTGGGTGGTGAAGTTTTTGTTTTTAAGAAGCGTTAGTGCATCGGTAGTTTCTTGTGTGTCTTTATCTATATCGTTGCCAAGATAAAAGAGTCCTAGTTTTTCGTAGATTTCTACCATGATGCATCCTCTTTTGGTGGGTCAGTTCTAATAAGGAACCTCTGAACAAGTCATGTATCGTTTTTCTGAGGCTATAATTTGTCAGCTTTTCGCTATAAAAGCGACCAATAGCTACGGCTATTGCTAACTTTTCTATCAAAAACCTGACAAATTCTATCACTCAGAAATTCCGATCAGACTTATTCAGAGTTTCCTTTAATATATTAAGCTATTAGCGGGCTTAGGTGAAGTTACTTATAGTATTTGCTTCGGTGATAGATCCAGCCATCCTTTTGACGACCTTTAGGATCATGATGAGTCCAGTGTAATACACCGCCACGATTATTCCATTCATAACGACCGCGTATTTTTACAGAGTCGCCCTTATGTAGCGGGACGCGTGGAGCCAAGTCGATATTGTGCGCTACTAGTAAAGTGATATCTGATGATAATTTGAGTAAAAACTTTTGATGCTGATGGCCCTTGGTGTCGTCTTTTAAAATTTTGATGACTTTGCCTTCAGTCACCAGCCACCAGCCTGATTTTTGCGAATCGGCGGCTTTGCGAATTTTGTCGAGCGTGGATTGTTTATGGTCAACCGATGGGCTTTTTGATGAGAGCGTTGGAGTAGATGAGGTGTTGTTATGTGAGCTGCTTTTACTAGTATAGGAGGTGGTATGAGTTGAATGGCTTTGTGAGTTCCCTTGAAAGTTTTCTTGATAGTATTTATAGCCCGATGATGCTGCCAGTATAACGGCAACTATCACTATCTTCTTCATTGCTCTATTCATTGATTATTCCTTAGTTAGGTCGAGCATAATATACTTGATTATAGCTATTTTCTAAAGTGCGTAGACGTAGAGAATTGCAATGAAGATACTTTATTTGTTTATCTTGCATGGCTCTAGGAGTGGGTTGATTTTACAGGAGTTAGGGAGGTTTCTGGTGTGGGAAATCACACCATGAGTTTGAAAGCCTCAGCCATAAATAGATAGCTGAGGCGGGTGTTCTAAAGTGAAGCTAGTGCTGAGTCGTAGTCTGGTTCTTGAGCAATTTCAGGAACAAGTTCGGTATAGATGACTTTGTTATCTTCATCTAATACTACAACGGCTCTAGCAGTGATGCCTTTTAGTGGGCTATCGGTAATCAGTACACCATAATCTTTGCCAAAATTCTTATCGCGCATGATGGCAAGTGTTTGTACTTTATCGACATTTTCAGCTTCACAGAATCTACCCTGAGCAAAAGGCAAGTCAGCAGAAATCGTTAAGAAAACGGTGTCATCATGATTGCCAGCAGCATCATTAAATTTCTTGGTAGAGGTTGCGCAAATACCTGTATCAAGACTAGGTACAATGTTTAATAATTTCTTTTTACCTGCAAAGCTATCAAGTGTCACATCACTCAGCTCGCTATTGGTTAGTACAAAGTCAGGCGCGGTTGATCCAATTGCTGGAAGATCTCCGTTGGTGTTAATACCATTGCCTTCTAGTGTAATACTTGCCATTTTATATCTCCTTATTAGTAATACGAGACCTTTGCACGAAAGATATGACGGATAAAAATGGCTTGAATTTCCTCTATTTCTGCTAAAAATTCGGCCAATAGCTCGGCTATTACCCTCTTTTTTAGCAAAAATAGAGAAAATTACGCTCATTTTTCTCTCGCCATTCTTTCATGCAAAGGTCTCAATACCTGAGTATAGCGGGTTTGTTTTGCTACTGACCAATTACCTTTAAATCTTTATAAAAATAAGTAAGGGGTTTGAAATCAGCTACACAACGCATGGCGGGTATCCACTCTGCTAAGTGATCGCCTGTAAAGGTACGACCCATGTGTTCATCTTCGAACACACCATCATGAAAGAGAATAACGCCACCTCGCTTACTACAAATCTCATGCATCACTGTTTTAAGAATCTTATCGCCTTGTTGATCTGCTTTACGCCAATCATAAGCCGACATTTCCCATGCAATATGTTTAAAACCATACTTTGCCAGGCTTTGAAGTACCTGAGGTTTTTGATTGCGATTAAACCACCCATCACCAAAAGGGAGCCTAAACAAGGGTGGGGAGGTGGTAAAGAAAGGTTGTATTATCTGTTTTGATTGTTGAATTTGTTGTTCCATTTCTGCGATAGGGAGTGCAGATAAGTGAAGATGGCTATAGCTATGCGAGCCGATCATATGGCCTTCTTGTTTAGTGCGTTGTAGTGTTTTTCTATGCTCTAAACAATAGTTATACGAAGTACAAGCTGCTTGTTCTCCAGCCTGACATTGGGTTTTATGGGGTTGGCAGTCAAGACGTTCAGCTAATACAAAGAAAGTAGCAGGTATTCTTTCTCGTTTTAAGAGGTCTAGTACACTAGGGGTTAGGTTGGCGGGGCCATCATCAAAGCTTAAATGAATAGGTTTTTTATCATTACCTGGGCATTGATATTTAGCTCGGTATTGAGCGCAAGTATCGGCAAAAGTGGTAGATGAGATGAGTATTAAACTCACTAGTATAATTATTCTTCGCATGTTGGTTTTGTTATGGTGTTATAAGTAAGAAAGACAATAGTAACAATATAATAGCGAACTATCCTAATAGAATTATTAATTAGTCTCTTATTCATTCTGCTCAATTTATTGCAAGTCTTAGTTAGGTGCGTACCTTTCATAAGGTGATCTAGAAAAATAGGCTTGTATTAGTTACACTGACGCTAATTAAAAATAATAATAAACGGGCTTACTAATGCGTTCTCATCGCTATGTACATCACATTTCTACTTTTACCATACTTTACTCGATCTTATTAAACAGTGCTTTTGCTGCTTTTAATGTTAATGGGTTAGATGCGACCAATGTGGGGAGTGGCTTATCTCAGTATTCATACCCACTAGCATTCATTTCTTTTATGGTATTAGGTGCCATTGCTATTAAAAATTACCGCAGTGGTTGTTTTCCTTTTTTCAAACCGAAAAAAGAAAGAGTTTCCCATAAAAACATAGCAGTTGCGGCTGACTCTTCACTTATTAGAGTAGACTCGCGTTTGAATGTTGAGTTTACTAATGTAGCAACACAAGAATTTATAGGTAAAAGTGATGAAGAGCTAGTAGGGAAAAATCTTGAGCTGGTTATAACGGAATTAGGTCTATCGGGTATTGATAGAAGAGCAATAATAAAAATGGTCAAAATGCAATTCAAAGTGGCCGATTTTGGACTTAATTATGCTGAAGTCAGGTCTGAGCGAAATGGTCAGAAACATTCATTTTATATTAGTACATCGCCCATTCTTAATGCGAAAAATAAAATATTGAGTGTTGCTTTGATAGGCAAAGATCAAGCGGTTCAACAAAAAATGATGGATAACTTGATTGGCAAAGCGGAGAAAGACCACCTAACAGGTTTAGTAAACCGTATGGGGTTTGATAAGTTTATCGAACAGCTACCTGAGAATATTCGCCCTGGTAGTAAGAATGTTATTTGTTATATGGATCTTGATAACTTTAAACCCGTTAATGATAGTGCAGGGCATGCGGCGGGTGATGAATTATTAAAACAATTGTCTGATATTTTCTCGAAGCATGTCAGGTCTAGTGATTTTCTGGCGCGTACAGGTGGTGATGAGTTTGTTGCCATTTTTCCGGACTGTCCAATGGATAAAGCCAAACTGCGCTGTGAGAATATGATTAATAGCGTATCTTCATTGCGCTTTAGTTGGGGTGATAAAAGCTTTGTTGTGGGTGTCAGTATGGGAGCGGTTGAGTTCGATGCAGGCGTGACGGTTGCGGGCTTGCATGATCTTTGTAAAATCGCCGATGATGCCTGTTATACGGCTAAGAAAAAAGGTCGCAATCAACTTTACATTCACACAGCCAGCCACAGCCCTGAATCATCTGATCATATGGGGGGTGATAATTGGCAAGTGATTATCCGTGATGCGCTTGATAACGATAAATTTAAGTTGTTTGTTCAGCCAATCATTCCTTTAGGTGGCGCGAATAGTGATGGTAAGAAACGCTATGAAGTTTATATTCGTCTACCTTATAACGGGCGCGTATTAAGGCCTGGTAGCTTCTTTCCAGCAGCAGAGCGTTATGGGTTAAGTCGTTCGATTGACCGTTGGGTAGTCCGCAGGACTATGGAGCGCTTGGCAAATCTAAATAACAACTTAAAATCTAATATAGTGCGTGAATTTACCATCAACCTATCAGCAGCCTCTTTATTGGATGATACGTTTGCGGCTTTTGTAAGTGAGCAGTTGGAAAAATTTGAATTAACAGCAAGTTCTTTATGCTTTGAAGTATCCGAAACGGATGTCATTAGTAATTTCTCTCAAGCGCGCAAGTTGTTAACTAAACTCGCTACTATCGGTTGTAGTAATTCACTGGATGATTTTGGTAGTGGTTTATCTGCACTTAATTATATTCGTGATTTGCCTATCCATTATTTGAAAATCGATGGGGTGTTTGTGCGCAATATTGAGACAAATCAGATTGATGCAGCGATGATTCATTCTTTGAATCATATGTCTAAAGTGATGAACCTAAAGACAATTGCTGAGTTTGTTGAAGATGAACACACGGCAAAGTTGTTACAACGTCTTGGGGTTAATTATGCTCAGGGCTATTACTGTGGTCGTCCTCTTCCTTTAGAAAAGCTGGAATCTGCGCAAGCACAAGCTGCGTGATTAGCTGCCTCTTAAAGCTTCAGAATTAATGATATTGACTAGTTTTCATGTATATCAAGCCTGTTAAAATATGCTCTACAAGTTGTTTTTTTGTTGAGTAGATTTGGTGGAATATAACCTCAAAAGAGTGATACAATGCGTCCCCCATTTGCTTTAGCAAATGTAAAGTTGGTTTCTATCGTGCTTCCAAGTGTTGTACAGTAGCCGTTGCTTCCCGTAAGCAATGGCTTTTGAGCGTTTGTAATTATTATCTTTAATATCAAAAAAAGCTCAATAGAAATCCTGTCTGTTGGAGCTTTGCATGAAATAGTATTGCTTGAATGGTTGAAGTCCCTTTGTTTTTTGTTGAATATAACGTCGATTTAGTTTGACTTTTCGACTAGCTTGAAAACTAAAGAGGCACTCATTATTCAAGATGTTTCACGCAAACTCTGAGTAAATAATAAAGAGGTTTATTGTTGATGCATCCTGGAGTTCTTCCTTCTTCTCAAGGACTATATGATCCAAGTAACGAGCACGACGCTTGTGGCGTAGGCTTTGTTGCACATATCAAAGGCGAGCAATCGCATTCCATTATTCAACAAGGTTTAACAATCCTTGAGCGTTTGCATCACCGTGGTGCAGTAGGTGCTGACCCTTTAGCGGGTGATGGTGCGGGTCTGCTTATGCAGATATCTGATGGTTTCTTTCGTGGCGTGGTTGATTTTGATCTTCCCGAAATAGGTGCTTATGGCATTGGGATGTTGTTCCTGCCTCAGGATGATGCTGAGCGCGAAGCGCTTGAGACCGTCGTTAATAATGTTATTGCCGAAGAAGGACAACAGTTATTAGGTTGGAGAACGGTTCCTGTTGATAATGCAGGCTTGGGCGAAACGGTTTACCCGACTGAGCCACGAATCCGCCAGGTATTTGTTGGCAAGGGTGACAACACTGCTGATCAAACAGAGCTAGAACGTAAACTCTTTATCATCCACAAGCGGATCACTGCTGCCATCACGGATATGTCTGGCGCTGAATACTTTTATATTAACTCCATGTCTACTCGTACCATTGTGTACAAAGGCATGTTGTTAGCAGGTCAGGTAGGTGAATATTACCCTGATCTTAATGATGAACGGATGGTGTCGGCGCTAGCACTAGTGCATCAACGTTTTTCTACCAATACATTCCCTACCTGGGATTTGGCTCACCCCTTTAGAATGATCGCCCATAACGGTGAAATCAATACCAATCAAGGTAACGTCAATTGGATGGCAGCACGTCAGCATTCAATGGCTTCTGATATTTTGGGTGATGATTTAGAAAAAATCTGGCCGCTAATACCTGCAGGCCAATCAGACTCTGCATGTTTTGATAATGCACTAGAGCTACTAGTCGCAGGCGGCTATAGCATGACTCACGCGATGATGATGCTTATTCCTGAAGCGTGGGGTAGCAATCAATTAATGGATGCTAAGCGTCGAGATTTCTATGAATACCATGCAGGTTTAATGGAGCCTTGGGATGGCCCTGCTGCTGTTGCCTTTACAGATGGTCGCCAGATTGGTGCAACGCTAGATAGAAATGGATTACGTCCAGCTCGTTACCTCATTACTGATGATGACCTTGTCGTGCTTGCATCAGAGATGGGTGTGCTTGAAATACCTGAAGATAAAATTGTTAAAAAGTGGCGTTTACAGCCAGGAAAAATGTTCCTCATTGACATGGAAGAAGGTCGTATCGTTGATGATCAGGAGTTAAAAGATAAGCTCGCTTCTGATAAACCTTATGGAGAATGGTTGGCTGATACACAAATTCATGTGGCTAAGCTAGCAGATAGAAGTAAGGAAGGCACCATTCCTGCGTCATTAACAGGCGATGCGTTATTAAATGCGCAACAAGCCTTTGGTTATACGCAAGAAGATATGAAATTTATACTTGCGCCGATGATCAAAAAAGGGGAGGAAGATTTAGGTTCGATGGGTGCTGATAACCCACAAGCTGTCTTATCAAACCGCTCTCGTCATCTCTCAAACTACTTTAAGCAAAACTTTGCACAAGTAACGAACCCACCAATAGACCCGATTCGTGAAGAAATTGTCATGTCGCTGATGTCTTTCGTTGGCCCTAAGCCAAATTTATTGGGTTTAAATGAAGCGGGTTCTCAAAAGCGTTTAGAAGTTTCTCAGCCTGTATTGTCGAATACAGATTTGGATAAAATCCGTCATATCACAGATGCTGTCGGTGAAGATTTTAGAACGAAGACTTTAGATATCACCTACGATGTGTCGTTAGGCGCAGACGGTATGGAAGCCGTTATACAATCTTTATGTGAAGAAGCCGAAAAAGCGGTTGATGGTAAATATAATATATTGATTCTGTCAGACAGAAATATGAGCAAGGAACGTTTAACTGTTCCTGCTTTATTAGCGACCTCTGCTGTACATCAACACCTCATTGCTAAAGGTTTGCGTACAGAAACAGGTTTAGTGGTAGAAACGGCTGCGGCTGTTGAAAACCATCACTTTGCCACATTGGCAGGTTATGGTGCAGAAGCTATTAATCCATGGTTAGTGTTCGAGACGATTGAAGCCAATCTTGATACGTTGGTAATGGGTGCTACTGATCTGAATGTTGAAAGTGCCAAGAAGAATTACGTCAAAGCAGTAGGCAAAGGTCTTAAAAAGGTCATGTCTAAAATGGGTATTTGTACTTACCAATCTTATTGTGGTGCACAAATATTCGATGCGGTAGGCCTCAAGAAAAGCTTTATAGACAAGTACTTCACAGGTACGTCTACCATGATTGAAGGCATTGGCTTAGCTGAGATTTCACAAGAAGCTAAAGTGCTGCATGATCGTGCGTATGGTGATCAGGATATCTATCAACATCATTTAGATGTGGGTGGTGATTACGCCTACCGTGTTCGCGGTGAAGCGCATGCGTGGACTCCAGAAACGATTGCCAAACTACAACATGCAGTGCGTGGTAACGATGCAAAAAGTTATGATGAGTTCACTAAGATCATCAATGAACAGAACAAAGCACTACTGAATTTCCGTGGTTTAATGGAGCTTGAGTACGCGGACACGCCTATTCCATTGGATGAAGTTGAGCCAGCCAAAGAAATCGTCAAGCGCTTTGCAACAGGTGCGATGTCGTTTGGTAGTATTTCTTATGAGGCGCATTCAACACTAGCGGTTGCCATGAATCGCTTGGGCGGTAAGTCGAACACAGGTGAAGGGGGTGAAGAAGCCGAACGTTTCAATCCCTTACCCGATGGCTCACAAAACCCAGAGCGTTCTGCTATCAAGCAGGTAGCATCAGGGCGTTTTGGTGTAACGACTGAGTACTTAGTCAATGCAGATGATATTCAAATTAAAATGGCACAGGGCGCAAAACCTGGTGAGGGCGGTCAGTTGCCTGGTCATAAAGTCAATGATGTCATCGGGCGTGTACGTCACTCAACACCTGGTGTGGGTTTGATTTCACCTCCTCCTCATCACGATATCTACTCTATTGAAGATTTGGCACAGCTGATTCACGATCTTAAAAATGTAAACCCCAGCTCTCGCGTATCAGTAAAGTTGGTATCAGAAGTCGGCGTGGGCACAGTAGCAGCGGGTGTGTGTAAGGCTCATGCTGATCATCTCACCATTTCTGGTTACGATGGGGGTACAGGTGCATCACCGTTAACCTCTCTTAAACATGCAGGTTCTTCTTGGGAGCTTGGTTTAGCTGAAACCCATCAAACACTGGTTCTTAATCGTCTTAGAAGCCGTATTAGCGTACAGGCTGACGGTGGTATGAGGACAGGTCGTGATGTGGTTGTAGCTGCTTTATTAGGTGCTGATGAAGTCGGTTTTGCAACCGCTCCATTGATTGCTGAGGGCTGTATTATGATGCGTAAATGTCATCTTAATACCTGCCCTGTTGGTGTGGCAACGCAAGACCCTGAGTTGCGTAAGCGCTTTACGGGCAAGCCAGAACACGTTGTAAATTATTTCTTCTTTATTGCCGAAGAAGTACGTCAGTTAATGTCGAAACTAGGTTTTCGTACTTATGATGAAATGATTGGACAATCCGATCGTTTAAATATGCGTGATGCAATAGATCACTGGAAAGCGAAGGGGCTTGATTACTCAAAGATTCTTTATAAGCCAGAGACGGCTAAAGGCGATCACTTATATTGTGTTGATAAGCAAGATCATGGCATCGATAAAGCCTTGGATAATCAACTTATCAAAGAAGCTCAACCCGCACTAGAAAAGGGCGAGAAGGTTGAGATTGATATAGCCGTACAAAATAACAACCGTACCTTTGGCACCATGCTTTCAGGTCGAGTAGCTGAGAAGTACGGTCATGCAGGTTTGCCTGATGACACCATTACTATTAACGCTAAAGGCACCATTGGCCAATCGTTTGGTGCGTGGGTAGCAAAAGGTGTCACGATTAAGCTATCGGGCGAAGGCAACGACTATGTGGGTAAAGGCTTATCAGGCGGTAAGTTGATTATTGCACCTACGCCAGACTCTAGTCTGGAGCGTGCCGAAGATAACAGTATTGTTGGCAATACTGTTTTATACGGTGCGATTGCAGGTGAATGTTATTTCCGTGGTATGGCAGGTGAACGTTTCGCTGTTAGAAACTCAGGAGCAACGGCTGTCGTTGAAGGTGTAGGCGATCACGGTTGTGAGTACATGACAGGTGGAATCGTTGTTTGTTTGGGCGCAACAGGCCGAAACTTCGCAGCGGGTATGTCTGGCGGAATGGCTTATGTATTTGATAAAGACGGTCAGTTTGAAGCACGCTGTAACAAGGAAATGGTGGAGCTTGAGAAAATCAGTGCTGATCCAGCCGATGCAGATGTAACGGATTTAACTAGTGCTGATGAAACACGACTTAAAGCAATCATTGAAAAGCATCTAACTTATACAGGCTCTGCGGTTGCACAGGATATGCTTGATAACTGGGAAGCTACATTAGCCCAATTTATCAAAGTCATGCCTGTTGATTACAAGCGTGCAATGGAAAATAAGAAGCTCACCCATGCTGATAAAGCGGCAGCATAAGGTAAAGGAATAGAAATGGGAAAGATAACTGGTTTTAAAGAATTTACTCGCGTTGACCGTGGTTATAAAGGGGTAGAAGAACGCATTAAGCATTTTGACGAATTTGTCATCGCTTTAGATGAAGAGGAGTTGGCACGCCAAGGCGCTCGTTGTATGGATTGCGGTATTCCTTTTTGTCATGACGGTTGTCCTGTCAATAATCTGATTCCAGATTGGAATGATCTGGTGTATCAGAATGATTATAAAGAGGCGTTGACTACTTTACATAGTACCAACAACTTCCCTGAGATTACGGGCAAGATTTGTCCTGCACCTTGTCAGGAGTCGTGTACGCTCAACCTTATTGATGAGCCTGTCACCATAAAAAGTATTGAATGTGCCATTATTGATAAAGGTTTTGAAGAAGGCTGGGTTCAGCCTGAAGTTGCGACTATCAAAACGGGTAAAAAGGTTGCAGTAGTCGGCTCAGGTCCTGCTGGAATGGCTGCTTCTCAACAATTATGTCGAGCTGGTCATGATGTGGTGTTGTTTGAGAAAGAAGCAAAAGCAGGGGGCTTAACACGTTTTGGCATCCCTGATTTCAAATTAGAAAAAACAATTATTGAACGTCGTGTACAGCAGTTGGTTGCGGAAGGTGTGGATTTACGTCTTAACACACATATTGGAGTGGATATATCGGCACAAGAACTTTTGGCTGATTATGATGCCGTGCTTTTAACGGGTGGTTCTGAAAAGCCACGCGACTTACCCGTACCGGGACGTGATCTTAACGGTGTTCATTTTGCAATGGACTTCTTGAAAGCCAATACCAAATTTGTTCAAGGCCTTCATGGTGAAGATCAAGTTATCTCAGCTAAAGATAAGCATGTGGTCGTTATCGGTGGTGGCGATACAGGCTCTGACTGTATCGGTACTTCAGCACGTCACGGTGCCAAGTCCATTACGCAAATAGAAATCATGCCTCGTCCTCCTGAAAAAGAAGATAAGGGTCTAACATGGCCTGATTGGGCAAACAAAATGCGCACATCGACTTCTCAAGAAGAAGGTTGCGAACGTATGTTCTCTGTCGCTACTAAAGAAATGATCGGTGATGACAATGGTCAGTTAACCGCCATCAAGTGCATTAAAGTTGAATGGAATCAAGATGAAAACGGCAGATGGCAGATGTCAGAAGTCGAAGGTTCTGAGTTTGAGCTCCCTGCTGACCTGATTACTTTAGCGATGGGCTTTGTTCATCCTGTTCAAGACGGTATGTTAAAGGAACTAGGCGTAGAATTTGATCAGATGGGTAACGTGAAAGGCGATACCGAAGGAAATAAAGCCTATTACACCTCTATTGATAAAGTTTTCTCTGCGGGTGATATGCGTAGAGGTCAATCACTTGTGGTATGGGCTATCCGAGAAGGTAGGCAGTGTGCGCACTCAGTGGATAAATATCTAATGGGTGAAACAAGCTTACCTAGTTGATTTACGCCAAATGTTAAAAATAATCACTCAGTAGGAGCACATCTTATTGAGTGTGGTAGAGACGTTGCATGCAACGTCTCTACGGAGCCTCATATAAATATCGTTTGTTTTAATCTCTAATAAGCGAAATCTTGACACTGACTATAAATATTGATGATAAATGTTTATTTATAGCCTATAGTCTCTCTCCTTAAACTAAAAAACCACATTAAATAATAGAATCATGTCTACTGATTACACATCCCCAATGGATCAATATAAAGAGATCGTTATTCTCTGGTCCTTACGTATTTTGCTTGATCTGAAGGGTTATACCCTGATGGACGTCTCGTATGGCTTATATGGACATGAACGAGCGCTTGCAGCTGTTGGTTTGGAAAAGTTATTGGATAAATACGATGAGGATAATGAGCTAAGCAAAAAGAAGTTTCGTAAAATTTTAACTAAGCAGCATAAGGCATACCATAAGAAAAAATCAAACGATTTTGCTGATCTGACGCTGTATAAAAACATTAATAAACTTAGTGAGTTAATTGATTTAAATGTGATTGAAAAGCAATTGTTAGCCTTTGGTGTACTACTTCATGCGGTGAGAGATTTAGAGGCTATCTGTGATGTACTTGGTGATATATCTTCACATAGTGTAGTAAGTGTTTTGGCTGCCATTATTGGTATTCCTACCGTTGAAGTGCGTCAGGCATTGTCAACGGATGGCTTATTAAATAAGACTGGGCTGTTGCGCCTGGATCGTGATGAACATTCTAATTTAGAGTATCAAATTAGCATTCTGGATGAAATTTCGGATGTACTTCTGGATGATGATCAGCCCGATATTATGGAGTCGCTCAAGCGTTTCTTTACTCAAGGTAAAGAAGCTAAGTTAAAAGTGACTGATTTCGAGCATATTCATAAAGACTACGCGATTGTAAGCCGATACTTAAAAGCCTCTTGTAGTAAAGGTTTGGAAGGCTCTAATGTACTTATTTATGGCCCACCCGGAACAGGTAAAAGTGAGCTAGTTCGCACTTTAGCTGAAGATCTTAATTATAAGCTTTACGAAGTGACCACAACGGATGGAGATGATGATGCCATTATGTACCAAGGTCGTGTGGATTCTTATCAGCTTTGCCAACAAGTACTTAAACGCAAAAATGACACCATGATTTTGTTTGATGAAATCGAAGATGTCTTTGTGCGTGACGGCAGTATGGAGCGTTTTGGCATTCGTACTAGCACGGACTCTAAAAAGGGTTGGTTTAATATGGTGCTGGAAGAAAACAAAGTACCTGCTGTATGGGTGTCTAATGTTATCAGCCACATTGATGAGGCGATTTTACGTCGTTTTGATTACGTGATGGAGCTTAAAACACCCCCTAGAAAAACACGTATAAAAATCATTTCTGAGTATGCCAAGAATCTAGATGTTAGTGATGGCTGGATTAAGAAAATATCTATTA
Source organism: Thiotrichaceae bacterium (assembly GCA_026991755.1). Classification (GTDB taxonomy): domain Bacteria; phylum Pseudomonadota; class Gammaproteobacteria; order Thiotrichales; family Thiotrichaceae; genus HyVt-477. Next base: position 44,371 of record JALXAX010000134.1, read on the forward strand.
ATGAAGACCTTGCACCCGGTCTTATTGCACGAGCAGTAAAGGTTGTAAAAGAACTGGAGTTAACTGAGCAAGCAGCTATTGAATCTAGCTTAGAGCGTGTTATCAGTAATACATTGCATGCTATGGGTTATGACAAAAACCTTGCAAAAGGCGCTGCATCACCGATCTCATATCGTCCTGATGTGCTTAATGCAGATTATGACTTGGTGGCATTACAAGAAGGTCTGCAAAAATACGAGCAAGGTCGTTTTTGTTTATACGGTCCATCAGGAACGGGTAAAAGTGAGTTTGCTAGGCATATTTCTGAGGTCTTAGATAAACCTTTACTGGTAAAGCGTGCTTCTGATTTGCTTGACCCTTATGTGGGCGTCACTGAAAAAGAAATCAAACAAATGTTTGATCAAGCACTTGATGAAGGTGCGTTGTTACTGCTTGATGAAGCGGATAGCTTCTTGCAAGATCGCTCTCGTGCACGCCAATCGTGGGAAGTTACTCAAGTAAATGAGTTGCTTACACAGATGGAACGTTTTGAAGGTATTTTCGTCTGTTCGACCAACTTGATGGACAACTTGGATCAGGCTTCGTTACGTCGGTTTGATTTGAAAATCAAGTATGATTATCTAAAACCAGAGCAGGGCTGGGAGTTATTCCAGCAAGTCATAGCTGACTACAATGCAGTAATTGATGATAAGGATGACTGGGAGAAAAAGGTTCGTGCTTTGCGTGGATTAACACCTGGTGACTTTGCTACGGTTGTACGTCAGAGTCGGTATGCGCCTGTTAAGCTGGATACTCAATCATTATTAGATGGCCTTAAACGTGAAATTGAATTTAAGGATAAAGGTAAGTTTAAGAATATCGGCTTTGTAGTAGATTAATCTCTTCAGCTCTTCCCCCATGAGGGAGAGCTGTGTAAGATATAAGCATTATTTATTGGTTATACCCCCCCTAAAACCCTGCAAGGCTTTATAAGGTATCAAGCCACTCGGCTACTTTCTCAACTAGCGCATCACCCTTGTCAGTAAAGTAGTGGTTAGCTCCCGTAACGATGACTTGTTTAGACTTCTTATTGCCTGCTTTTTCAATTGCTGCTCTGCGCTCACTAGCCATTTTTATAACGGCTGGATACTCATCCTCACCATATATATCAAGAACAGGAACTTTCATTTTATCAAGAGGAAATGGCTTTGCCATTGATTGTTTATAGTCAGTAGCCCCCATGCCCGCACCAATATAAGCACTGATCATTGAATCTCCTTTATTTCCAATCCAATGCATAGCCATGTGAGCACCACAGCTGTGGGCAAGTAAGACGATATTTGTTTCACCGTTGTCTTTTAAGTAGTTAATGGCAGTTTCTATACGTGGTGTTGCTGCTCCAAAAAGTGGCACATAATCATAATATTTAGCGGTTTTTTCAAGAACGGGCATTTGAACAGATAGTGTTCTCCAACCTTTTTCAGCAAGCTGTACTCGTAGAGGTTGAATAGCGTCTTCCCAATCAGGGTGAAAGCCGCGGCCATGTAAAATAACAATAGCTCCTTTTGTTTTTTCGGTATTTTCTGGCAATGTATCAATAGCCATAAATGGGTGGCTATCTTTATCTTTTTCATTGTTCTGTGCTTTGAGAAAAATAACTTCACCATCTAAAATAGCATCTTCAACTTCTGCAGCCATACGTTTTTCGCGTTCTAGATTGGGTTCGCTTGATGGTGGATTTGCCCATACAGAATGTATGTAAATAATAGACAAGAAAATAAGAGTGACCCATGTTTTAAGATATTTATGCATTTTTTTCTCGGTAATGGCTATTTGTATTATTTATAGCACTTGTCGATATAACTAACAATTTATAGTAATAAATAATAAGCGTGAATTTTAGTTGTGAGGCTCGTAAGACTATATTCGTTATGATGTTTGATCGATTTGAAGTTAGTGTCTAAGTTGAATGTACACAATAAATTATTAGTGTAACTTATGAATCAATAAGGAAAGTTTGTTCGTTAAAACGTTGTTCAACCTTAGATTATAGTAGATTTATGGAACTAAAACGTGTAGATTTTGACTTATCTCAAGTACTTTTCAATTGGATTTAATATATGAAGAATCGAGCTTTAAACCTCTTATTCGCAAGTTTATGTGTGTTGTCATTTTCTGCATGTGCAGATGATAAAGAAACTGCTACGTCTGAAAAGGTTGTAGAAGTGGCTAAAGAAACCGTTTCTGAAGCGACTACAACGGATACAAAAGAAGCCAGCGATGTGGCAGCTGAAGAAAAAGCCTCAACGGAAGCTGTTGCAACGGATACAAAGAAAGAAGAGCCTACAGACAAGAAACAAGGCGATGAAGAAGAGCCAGAGTGTGATTAATCGCAGCTAAGTGATTAGTAATATCAACCACGTTAACCTCAATAATCAGTCAGGGCCAGCATTTTTAATAGTCATATAATTGGCTGAAATTATTATTTATTAGTACTGATACTTAAAATACAAAACGGTATCAATACATTTTGTGTCAAACCTTAGGAGAAAAAGATGAAAGTAACAAACGTACTTGCAATTTCATTAGTTGCAACAGGGCTATTTCTAACAGCAGGTGCTCAGGCTAAAGAGTCAAAGCCTGTTGGAATTACACCTGATATTAGCAGTGTAACTGTTATGCATAATGGTAAAGAAGCTAAAATTTCACGTAACCAAGATAATGGAAATACAGTTATTCCAGCATTCGCAAAGACATCTCGTCCTTGTCCTCCATTTTGTATTCAACCTATCAAACTTGCAGAAGGTGTTGAGACAGTTGGTGAAGTAGAAGTTATCGATTACGCAAAGAAAATGAGCGATGGCGACAAGAGCATCATGTTAGTTGATTCGCGTACACCAGACTGGGTTGCTAAAGGAACTATCCCTAGCGCTGTAAATATATCTTGGGTTGAATTAACGCCTAAGAAAGGTGCAACTACTGAAGGAATCATCAAAGTAATGACGGAGAAATTTGGGGCAAAACTTACAAAAGGTGTGACTGATGTTGATGTAGATGAAGCTATTGCAGATAGCGACACCAGCAAAGTATTTGACTACTCTGGTGCTAAGACATTAGTTATGTTCTGTAATGGCATGTGGTGTGGGCAGTCTCCTGCAAGTATCAAAGCTTTATTAAAGTTTGGCTACCCAGCAGACAAGATCAAATACTACCGTGGTGGTATGCAGGATTGGGAAATCCTTGGATTATCTACAGCTAAGTAAACTGTATTTCCATAGTCCAATTTATTGGATGTAAAAAAGAGCTGACAATTGTCAGCTCTTTTTTTGTTTGAAATTATTAGATTTTTCTCACCCTTTTGAACCTAAAATATCCTCTTAGGCTTTTAGGTGTCAAAAACTTACGTTCATCATGAAATTAGAAGTAGATCAATTTCCTGCAAGCTGTTAATAATACTCACAGAATATTACTGACTGGAGAAACAAGTAATGCTACATGGTTATTGTCTTTAGAAAATTTATAGATGAGGTCGTTGCTATTATTAATGAACAATATTCGGATAATAATAGCATTAATGAAAATGTCTATGAATATATAGCTGATTTAATTTTTCAATTAATTCTTACATCAGCTAAAGTTAGAAGTCCAAGAAGTATTAGCCGTAAGATACAACATGAGTTGGTCTGGGATAGTGTTTTTAATTCGCCATCACTCAACTATGAGGCTGGAATAAAAATTAAAGATATAGTACAACAAAAAATATACCTTAAGGTAGCACGTATCCAGTTCAATCCAGATCTCGATAGTGTTGAATTACTGGGATTTTGTTTAAATGTAATGGGGTTTAGAGTTGCAACAGATGAACACTTTGGAATATCGTGGAGAAAATTACACAAACAGATAATCATTTGGTCTCAGTGCTATTTAGCTACTATTCTAAACAGATATCCACTTATAGTATCTCATGGCTTTGTTGATGGTATGACGTTTGATTCAGATAATTCTAGATTAGTTATTACTTATGAGTCCAGTAGTTCAAACCGTAATTATTACTTTGAATATTTAAAGTTATTTAAGGGTATGAGATTAAAGACATAACAAGTTCATCCAAGGGACTTTTTTAGTCAGCGGTTGATTTGTAGTTCACTGAATTCTATAAGTTTATCTATTATCAACCTTCATCGTTGTCTGTCCAAAAAGCCCCTGATGAGGGCGTTATGCAATGTCATTAAGTTAAGCGATAAGATCATGATTACTTTGCTCTTTTATAATTCATATAATAACCATAGCGATTAGGCTTACGTTTATCTCTTTTATAGCTTCTGTTAGG
>JALXAX010000135.1 GCA_026991755.1 Thiotrichaceae bacterium
GGGTTGCTCTATAGGCTGTAGCGCCTTCACTCTATAAGTGAAGATAGATAAAGCGGCTTACTTTATTACTATCAGTAGTTTATTTAATACTGGAAGCGGTTAACTGAGGAATTTAGGTTCAATAAATTAGGAAAAACAGGAGTGATAGCAATTTGAAAACCTCCCTCTTGCTCCACTTTATGCCGTAGCGAATCTATATTGAAATCGGTTATTCTCATTAGGCAAACCCTTGAAACTCAAATAACCCTGGGCTCTGGCTCCAAAGTAAGTGCAAATTTATCTTCGACTGATCTGATGACCGACTCAGCTACTGCCCACAAGTCTGCACCCGTAGCACCACCGTAATTAACCAAAACCAGGGCATGCTTATCATACACCCCTGCACTACCCTGCTTTTTACCTTTCCATCCACACTGATCAATTAACCACGCCGCAGATGTTTTAACACGCTGATTGTCTTGTGGATAGCCTGGCAGGTCTACATATTTAGCTTTAAGCACTTGCCACGCCGATTCACTCATGACAGGATTTTTGAAGAAACTACCCGCATTACCGATAACCACAGGATCAGGTAGCTTGCTCTGCCTTATTGCTATAATCGTGTCACTGATTAATCGAGATGATAATGCTTTACCCTCCAGCTCATCCTTAACACCTGCATAAGCCACTTTCCACTCAGGCTTATGTGGCAAACGAAACGTAACCGCAGTAATTAAATAGCGCCCCAAGCCGACAGACTTAAAATAGCTATCGCGATAACCTAGCTGACATTCAGCCACATCAAACTCACGACTCTTTCCTGTCTCTAAATCCACCGCCTCAACCAAATGCAACCGATCAACTAATTCGATACCATAAGCACCAATATTTTGTATAGGCGCAGCCCCAACTGTACCGGGTATCAACGATAAGTTCTCCAAGCCTGCCATGCCTTGATCAATTGTCCACCGCACAAACTCATGCCAGTTCTCACCCGCTCCAGCACGTACGTAGTTCGCATCGCTATCTGTAGCTATAACCGCCTTACCTTTTAAACGTATATGTGCAACCAGCCCTTGATAGTCATTTTTGAAGAGCAGATTACTCCCACCACCCACTAATAAATACCTCAAGTCATGCTGCTGATGCCAAGTTATCAGCTCATCAATATCCTTCCTACTCTCAATTTCAGTAAAGTACTGCGCTATTGATGCTACGCCAAAGGTGTTGTAGGGCTTGAGAGATACTTGCTCTATGATGTCCATTTACGAAGCCCCTGCCCTTTTATTCTTTTTATTATTTAGCAAATGATCATCAAACTGCCGAATTAACACCGAAGTATCATCTCGATGACAGCCTTTTGCTTGTAGCCGTGCATAAGTCGCATCCACGCTTTTAGCTAGAGGCAAATCCAAGCCATGTTTCTCGGCTTCATCCAAACAAATGCCCAAGTCCTTACGCATCCAATCCACCGCGAAGCCAAAATCAAACTCACCCTTCATCATGGTTTCAGCTCTATTCACCATTTGCCACGAGCTGCCTGCACCATGCTGTAGCGCATCTAATACAAGCTCTGCACTAAAGCCTGATTTTTTCGCCAAAGCCAAACCCTCTGACAAGCCTTGAAGCACACCCGCCACACAAAGCTGATTGACCATTTTACAGCGCTGACCATCACCTGACTTCCCAACATGGCTTACCGTTTTTGCATAAGACTCAATAACTGTTTTCGCCTGATGATAAGCATGCTCATCACCCCCCACCATCACGGTCAAAATACCTTTCTCTGCCCCTGCTTGCCCGCCTGAAACAGGTGCATCTAAAAAATAAGCATCGTACTTTTCAGCCTTGCTCGACAAGTATTCTGCTACGGTTGCAGAGGTCGTGGTGTGATCAATAAGAATCGTTCCTTTCTGCATAACATTCTGTAAAACATCGAAGATATCGCCATAAACACCTTTAACGTCATTATCATCACCTAAACAGGTAATCACTACATCGGCATCACTTACCACTTCTGCCAAATTAGTCTCAATATGGCCTTTACGATCTTTATAGCCTGACGCCCATTTTTCAGCAACAGAAAAAGTTCGATTATAGGCTGTCACTTCAAAGCCTTTATTTAATAAATGCCCTGCCATGGGGTAGCCCATCGTGCCTAAGCCAACAAAGGTGACCTTCTTCATTAAGCACTAGCCTTCACATTTTTGGTGCTTTTAGGCACATCCGCTTTGCCACCACCCTTGCCCATTTTCTTTCCCTCAGCCGCACGCTTCTTGCGCACTTCTTTCGGGTCAGCAATTAAGGGGCGATAGATTTCAACCCGATCTTTATCACGTAATATTTGACTGAGTTTAGTTAGCTTTCCAAACAGACCTACTTTATTTTTACTCAAATCAATCTCTGGGTACTCTTCCAGCACCCCTGATTGCGTAATCGCCTCTTCAACGGTCACCCCTTCATCGACTTGCAATGACAATAAGCTTTGCTTATCTGCCAAGCCATACACTACTTCTACTTGTATTTGATTAGACATAAATATTCTTCGCTCGCTCTACAAAAGCATCCACCATCGAATTTGCGATCTGGTTAAAAATAGGCCCAATCGCCATACTCACTAAGCCATTGGTAAACTCAAATTCCAAATCTAAAGAGATTTTACACGCTTGTCCTTTGATATCCTCAAAACGCCAGCTACCTTTTAGGTATTTAAAGGGGCCATCAACCAACTCCATTTCAATCTCTTTATTGATATCCAATGTGTTTTGAGTAATAAAGGTTTTATTCACTGGCCCTTTAGCAATGGTCACTGAGGCTTTAACAGAGCTACCCTCTACATCCAGCTTCTCTGAAGCACCACACCACGGTAGAAACTCAACATACTTATCAACATCATTCACGATTTCAAACATCTGCTCTGGTGAAAACGGTACCAGCGCACTGCGATTTATGGTTGGCATAACACTCCTTGCTTGTTGGATATAACAGTTCTCATTACCTATCTAGGAGGCTGCCTGAGAACTAAAAAGCTACTGCAAATCCCATGAGCATCATAATCTGAGCTTATTGAAATCGTTAAATAGCTATGGCTATTCGCCTTTTCCAATAATCTCACCTTATGATACTCCTGTGATTTTCGCTACGCTTCAAATTCTCGGACAGCCTCCTAGGAGTTAAGCTGAGCAGTTATACTGTAATCCTGCTCTCGTTATGCTATATAATATCCGAATGGCTAAACGAAAGAAAAAAAAAGGTCATGGCGGCGTAACAATTGCTCTCAACAAAGCAGCCCGTCATAACTTCTTCATAGAAAACACCTTTGAAGCAGGACTCGTACTGGAAGGCTGGGAAGTCAAAAGTCTAAGAGACGGTCGTGCCCAACTCAAAGAAGGTTATGTTCAAATACATAAGGGCGAAGCGTGGCTATATGGCGCACACTTCTCACCTTTACTGTCAGCATCTACTCACATCAATCCAGATCCTGTACGCACTCGCAAGCTATTGCTACACGCTCACGAGATTTCCCGTTTAATTGGTGCAACCGAGCAAAAAGGCTATACCATCGCGCCGCTTGCGCTGTATTGGAAGAAGAATCGCGTCAAGCTAGAAATTGGCCTGGCTAAAGGTAAGCAACAGCATGACAAACGCGCCTCCGAGAAAGAACGTGATTGGAACCGTGAGAAACAACGAGTGATGAAAAACGACTACTGATTATTGCTATTAAAGAACCATCAAAGCTTTAAGAGACCTTGATTTTTTCTCTGTTATATCAACACTCTTAAAGTAATAAGCCATCGTTACTTGGTTCAACTCTATAATCTATCTTTAGCATAGGGCACCTCTATTAATTCTAGCCTCAGCAAAACGAACCATAAATTAATAGAGATGCCCCATAGTAGATCTAACGAACCCTACCCCCTCAATAAATCTGTCAGTTAATCAGGGCGTCTCTCAATGAAATTAACACAGCTACAAGAAAAATTTCTCAGACTTCGTAAGCATGGTTTATTTCAACCTAAATCCTCAGTTAAACAGCCTATAGAGTGATTCTCTTCGGTTGAATGGCGTAGTAAAAAAAGGAATTAATGGTTGATCCTTAATGAGTTTTTTTACATAGCCAGTCAGCTGAAGAGGGTTGCTCTATAGGCTGTAGCGCCTTCACTCTATAAGTGAAGATAGATAAAGCTACTTATTTTAATACTATCAATAATTTACTTAATACTGGAAGCGATTAACTGAGGAATTTAGGTTCAAGCCTTTGTAATTACCGTTATCGTAACCTCCGCACTGGTAATTGGCGCACAGACTTATGAAATACCTTCATGGTCACTTCCCATCATCCATGCGCTCGACTGGTTTATTACTATTTTCTTTTTATTAGAAATCATGATCAGGTTAGTGAGCAGCGAGAACATTAAAGCCTTCTTAAAAGACCCTTGGAATATTTTCGACTCACTGATCGTTATCATTAGCTTGATCCCTCTCACCGGTAGCGAAACCGTGCTACTAGGACGACTACTTAGAATCTTCCGTGTATTACGATTGATTTCAGTCATTCCTGAATTACGCATTTTGCTAAATGCCTTCTTTGTAGCAATACCTCGCATGGGCTACGTCTCTTTATTAATGTTTATTATTGTCTATATTTATGCAGCAGTAGGCTCGATCTTCTTTGCTGAAATCAATCAAGCATTATGGGGAAATATCAGCATCTCAATGCTAACCCTATTTCGCATTGCCACCTTTGAGGGCTGGACTGAGATTATGTACGAAACCATGCAGGTACATCCTTTAAGTTGGATGTATTACCTCTCTTTTATTTTTATTGTCGCATTTGTTTTCTTAAATATGATGATTGGAATTGTAGTCGGTACGCTTCAAGAAGAACATGAAAGAGAGAGCAGAGAAACAGGTAAAGGAGAAGCTGGAGAAATTCATTGGATCAAGGAACGCACATCTGAGATGCAACTCAAACTAGAACGTATTGAGAAACTACTTGAGGAGCAAGCCTCTCGCAACCTATCAAAATGATACATCGCACATTAAAAGTGAATCATAAGACTTAATCTGCATAAGAGCTTCATAATTCAATGTAATACAAAAAACCACTGAGTTAGCCTCATCGATGCACTAGTTAGGGTTTTCAGCTATTTACGAACTTCCATGTATCAGCACTATCAAAATTTTTAACTGGTATTTTTTAGTAATTGAAAACTCTTCCATTTTTGCATTTATTACCATTTGCTTACCCTTTTCATCATCCGAACTGTAATGTGTTGTACAACCACATTCAGCCGTGAACATTAAGCTACTCTAAGATTGAAAAATGATGCAGGATCTAGATTAAATTTTGTTGAAACCTTCGCTATATGCTCTTTAGTTAAATTTCTTTTGCCATTTAAAATCATTGATACTAATGATTTTGAACCAATTTCATCTTTAAAATCAGTAAGCTTTAAATTGTGTTGACTCATTAATACCCTAAGTACAGATATTTCCTGACTTGTATTATTTGCTTCTTTATCAAAGGCTACAATGTCTTCTTGTCCTGCTTCATATTTTGCTATTGCTTTTGAAACTATTTCAATCAAATCATTTAGTGGATCATCTTTTGCATCTTCTGCGATTGTAAATAGATACTCCATTGTTTCAAGTGCATCTTTATAATCTTGTTCTGTTTTTATATGTAAGATACTTGATGCTTCTGAAGCAAACCCTAGAAAAGAGCTTGTTAGAGCCTCAGGTTTTAAAACTAACATCATATTTCTCCTTTCTTATATCTCTGTGTCAGTTTGTCATATTCTGAGTGGGTAACAACATGCTTGACGAATACTTTTTGTGTTACAAAAAGTATAACTGCCATTAGCCTTAAATTATTACCGCCTATGTCAATGACCCACCATTTATCTTTGTATTTAAAGTTATAAAGTGAAGCAAATGTTTCTTTAAGTGCTTGTGGTGTTTCAAATGTACCTTTTCTAAGTACGTTATAAACATCAATGATAGATTCTCTATCATTTGGGTATTTTTCTGCCGCTTCCGTAAATGGCTTCTTTGAAATAACATGCACAATATGCTTCCTTGTATTCACATATTGTGAACTATAGCACATAGGGAAAAATTTACAACGTGTGAACTTTGCGACCACCAAATTAAGGGCTTTTTTTGAGATTGAAGCACTGAACTTAAAGCTACAATAAACTCACAGAATACAATGAGTGTAATCAAGTTGAGTTGTTGGTTAAAACAATTGATTGATCGCCGAGGCACAAAATGTGCAGCAGTTGCCTTAGCGAATAAAACCGTTAGAACCGCCTATGCCCTGTTAACATAGGCAACAAGCATAAAGCTCCGCCCTTATAAGCTGAACCACCCATCACCACTAAATGCCTGAAGTTGAGATGAGAAATCAGCCATTAGAGTCAGCCTTTGACTCAGAGTTTAAAATTCGCAGTTGAGTTGTGACTAAATAATCCGCGTAATTATCAGTGAATCGAGGTAGACCCTCATTTGAGTTCGTACATAAGTCCGCATTTATTCTTTTTTTCCTTGTCTTTGATGTTGACAGAGAGGAGTCCACATAGGGGCAAACGATTCGAGGGTACTGAAGCTAAACCACGTTTAACTATCAGAATTTGTGGAACTTAAATTCACCACTGAGATAGTTTATCCCTTCGAATTACTTATGCTCGCAGGATTTGGCTTGGTGAGATGAAATTATACTTTTTAGCTTTGAAATATTTGGTTTTACAAAAAAAAGATACCTAACATAGTTTGATAAATATGAACGCCAATAGTACTCACCATTCTCATCTTCACCCCTAGCAATTTTACTAATATCCCCATGAGCAAGAGGATTTCTTCTTTGCGCCATCTCTCTAACTATTTCAATTGTATTTACTAATATTTTTTTATCAGAATCGTCTAAATCAAGTCTTTTCTTAAGATCAGTGAGGACGAAGGGGATATTACCCAATGTCAAAAATCCAGAAAAAATTCTTTGCTTCTTATTTATTTTATTTAAAATTTCTTTTGCTTTATCTTTATCTATTTCTAGCATATTCTGTAATACCAGTGCCGCTTTATTATATCCATTTATATTATTCTTAATAGACCTGTAATGTGGCTCAAGGATTGATCCAAATTCTCTTTCTACCTTTGTATAGGTATTGAGGAAGAATGATGTAAGTGAACGATTATTACCAAAAACAACCCATTTATATAAAATTCGCAAACGCTCTACAGAAATATCAAAGTCCTCGGAGTTAAAACTTTCAAAAATTAAATAGAAATGGTTCGATACCTCCTTAGTATATTGGTCAACAATTGAGTTTTGGGTAGTTTGAAGTACTACGTTATTCTTAGAGCAATCATGTTTTATAATTAGGTTATAAACACAGTGTTCTTTCCTTAATGTAATATCCCTTTCATTATTAGAGCGCCAGTCATGCGTCTCATCACGTATTCTGCTCTGTGAAATATAGGTAGTTGACCCATACTCTAAGTCTACAGGATGATCTTTATGTATCAATTCGAACATCTTATCTAGAGCTGTAGATAAATTATCTAAATCTGCTTTTATTATTATTCCTTTTTTACTGTTAGTATGATACCTATAGAAAGAAACAAAATTTATATCTTTCAGCGCATTCTCCTCACTCAATATATTCTTTTCAATTAGCCCCAGAGCATCTTCACGAAACGCATGGGAGTAATCGACAAAGATCCAAACTTTGAAAGAACTACCTAAACTCATATCTGAATTTTGTTTAATAGCTGGTGGTAATAATTTTAATTTGTTTGGGGGAAAGTCAACCGCCTCAAATCCATCATTTGAAATAATAGCATTAATTTCTTTTTTTTCTAGGCAGATAATGGGGTCAGACAATCGCCTCTCATACCATGTATTAGTATTACGTATCAATATTATTCGGAAATTACTAATACTATCAACCGTTTTAAATCTACTTTCTAGCTCCGCCAACCTTTCTTCACAAATCCAGATTTTCAATAAGATATCAGTTTCCCCAATTATAAAATAAGAACATTGACTTTCAAGCTCCAGATTTATTTTTGCATGAAGCATATCACTTCCTGTGATAATATCTGTAATCTCATCCTGTGCTTTCTTTAAGCTAGATTTTATAGAGATGAGAATGAAATATAGCCTTCGTCCATTTAATATGTGACAGATAGGGTGGTAGTAATATCTCTTTTTCATTTATAAACCTTTACTAAATTAACTACTCCATTAGATGGTAATGATGTGAAATATGACCCAATAAGCTTATCTTTCTTTAGATTATTATCATACCTCAGTTCACTAAAACCTTTAGAGTTTTGAAAATCATAACTATACGATAGTAGAATTAAATTCTTATCATTTATTGTAATATTTGCACTATCAGAAATTGAACGCACATACGTGTCTTTATCTTCAAGAATGATAGAAATCTGCGACCATGTTTGTGTTATATATACGTTTACTTTTTTTGGATTATCCATTTCAGAAGAATTAATAGTACCACCCCAAGTTCCATTAAAGTTTGGCACACTAAGAAACTTATAAAAAAAATTGATTTTCCAAATATACTTATCAAACAGCCAAAATATGATAGAAAACATTGTGACTATCATAGTTACTAATAGGTTAGGGTTTATATATTTTGTTAATAAAATATATAAACCAACACTACTTAAAGCAAAAAAAAGCACTACTTTTTTTCTTATATCTTTGTTTATAGAATAATTAATCATAATAGAATTTTAGGCTTGTAGATGTACAAGGAATTGTAACCTTCGGGTAAAAATACATCAAGCCAATTAATTTTGATTATGGTGTCTATATTTCATGGGTAGCTTGTAGCATAACAGATTAGTAGATGACCTAAAGTCCCTTTCTTTTAGAACACCACCGTTGCTTATAATTTCATATTACAGTTAAGAGTTCGTTATTACGATAAACCTTTCCAACAAATACACCCTAAAACTCGAAATTACTACGACACTATCGAAAATAGTAACATGCTTATTAAATTAGCAAGCACTACCCAATTGAACTTGGGAGGCTAACAGCCTTATAATCTAGTTAGACTTTCTCGCCACTGAGTTGAAGCCTCTTCTTTTAACACTTTCACCGAACGCCCCACTTCGTTCTCGTACCAGCCTTTATGAAACTCATTAGGCTCATGCTCATAAGCCCACCACGTTCCATCGGCATCTTGTGCAAGCCATCGCGCCCAAGCGGGTGATACGTTTTTTAGCCGTTCGATACTAGATTGATCGCCCAATCCATTGCTCCCGATACTTTAAGCATGACGATTAGCACACCAATAATCGCTACGTATTTTACTAAGAATGACCAGATGCCATATAGCACCCCAGAAAGCCCCAATTCTTCTTGCGAGCTTTTCTTTCGCATAAGCCAACCCGCGAAGACTGCAATTAATAAGCCACCTAAGGGCAACATGATATTTGAGGTTAGATAATCCATCCAATCGAAGAAGGTTTTATCAATAAAGGTGGCGTCACTCCACACATTAAATGAAAGTATGGAGCCAATACCTAGAAGCCATGTCGCCCCTCCCATTAGAGCGGTTGCTCTTAAGCGAGTGACACCTGTTTTTTCTACCAACCATGCGATAGCAGGCTCGATTAAGGAAATAGCCGAACTCCATGCGGCAAAGATGAGTAGTAAAAAGAAGATCGACGCAAATATATTGCCATAGGGCATCTGCCCAAAAGCAATGGGCAAGGTGGTGAAAATAAGCCCTGGACCTGAACTTGGCTCTAAGCCATTGGCAAAGACAATAGGGAAGATTGCCATCCCTGCTAGCAAGGCAACAGCGGTATCTGCCAAGGCTATGGATATACCCGCACCCGCTATAGATACATTTTTAGGAAGGTAAGCACCATATGCCATGATGGCTCCCATTCCTAAGCTCAGGGTAAAGAAAGCGTGACCCATGGCGATTAAAGCGGATTCTTTTGTCAGTTTGGAAAAATCGGGAGTAAAGAGGAAACTCAAGCCTTTCTGGAATGAATCTGTTTGCATAGCATACCCAACCATTACTAACAGCAAGATAAATAAGGCGGGCATTAGTACTGTCACCGCTTTCTCTAGACCGCCACGCACACCTTTAGAAACCACGTACAACGTTAGCCCCATAAACATAGTGTGCCAACCCAACAAGGTATCCCATGAACCCACTAACGAGCCAAAATGATCGGCTGATTCTTTTGCCGTAATGCCGTTGAAAACACCTGTAGTTGCTTCAAAAAAGTAGGATAGCGCCCAGCCCGCTATGACGCTGTAATAGGATAAAATCATCATTCCTGTGATGACGCCCATTACTCCAAGCCACTTCCAGTTTGATGATGCACCCTCTTCTAATGACAGTGTTTGCATGGTAGCAATAGGGTTTTGCCTACCACGTCGACCTAGCATAACTTCCGCCATCATAATGGGAATACCAATCATTGCTATACACAGCAGGTAAAACAGCACGAAAGCGCCGCCGCCGTTTTCACCCGTTATATAAGGAAACTTCCAGATATTCCCCAAACCAACGGCGGACCCTGTAGCTGCCAGAATAAAGGCTAGTCGACCTGACCATAAACCGTGTATAGATTTCCTTTCTGTCATGATGATCTCATCCTCGTATAAGTGAAGGCAGATAAAGCAGGCTAACTCGTTTAGGAAACTCTGAATAAGTCGGGTGGAATTTCAGCTTCCAGAAAACCGCTCATGACTTGTTCAGAGGTTTCTTAAGCTATTTTCTAGTAGCAGTCTTAGCGGTCTTGGAATAGTAATCTTTAGTCAATCTATAAACCACAGGGCTTAACACCACCAAGGCAATCAAGTTAGGGATCGCCATTAAGCCATTTAAGGTATCTGCTAGTAACCACAATAATTTTACCGAAGCATTTTCATTGGCCGCCAATGCACCCAAGGGGATGGCGACAATCCATAGCAATCTAAACGGCAAGATAGATTTTGTACCGAAGATGTACTCAGCACAACGCTCACCGTAGTAGCTCCAACCCAGAATAGTAGTGAACGCAAAAACAATTAAACCAAGCGTTACCACATAACTTCCAAAACCTGGCAAACCTGTGTTGTAAGCTAATGTAGACAATGCTGATGATGTCTCACCGCTTGTCCAAGCACCTGATAGCACGATAACTAATGCGGTCATCGTACAAATCAAAAGGGTATCAATAAAGGTACCTAGCATCGCAATAGTGCCTTGCTTAACAGGACTGTTGGTTTTCGCAGCGGCATGAGCCATGGGTGCACTCCCCAAGCCTGCTTCGTTTGAGAACACACCACGCGCCACACCAAAACGAATCGCCATCCACACACCTGCACCAGCAAAACCACCCGTTGCGGCTGTGCCTGTGAAAGCATCGTTAATAATCGTCATAAAGGCATCAGGTACGCCACTTAAATTTGTACCAATCACCACCATCGAACCTAAGATATAAAGAACTGCCATAACGGGTACTAGCTTTTCTGCCACTTTACCGATTCGACGCACACCCCCTAAAATAACGATCCCAGCTAACACTGCCATCATCACTCCCGTAATCCAATTGGGGATACTAAAATGCTCGGAAACTGCTAATGCAACTGAGTTTGATTGAATTGTATTGCCGATACCAAACGACGCTAACATACCGAATAAAGCAAACAAAAAGGCTAACCAGCCCCAGTTTTTGCCCATGCCTTTGCGAATGTAGTACATCGGCCCACCGATATGGTCACCTCGATCGTCTACCTCACGATAATGTACAGCTAGCACGGCTTCTGAATATTTGGTTGCCATGCCGAATAAGGCCATTACCCACATCCAGAACACAGCACCAGGCCCACCTAATGCTATAGCGGTTGCTACACCTGCAATATTACCTGTACCTACGGTTGCTGATAACGCTGTCATCAATGCCTGAAAGCCGGTTATATCGCCTTCTGCTTTTGTCTCGTTGCGGCTAGAAAACAAGTTATAAACTGCATCAGGTAATTTTCGCCAGGGTATGGCCTTGAGGATAAAAGTTAAATAAACCCCAACCCCCATTAGGAATGCCAACATGATGGACCCCCAAACAAAACTACTGATGCTTGATAACAATGACTCTATAACTTGCATATTTTCTCCTTTGATAGCACTACTTTTTGCAACTACCTAATTCTCCGACAGGACAAGACTTGCTTTACTTTTTACTGTCGAGCTCATCTGCTTCACCGAGGCTCTCCTCGTTTAGCTCCTCATACAACCAGCTGTCTAACAATGACCATAAAACTTCCAGTCCATCGCCTTTGCTAGCTGAAAATGTTTGTACCGTCATGGGTGCAGATTCAACCGTATTATATGTTTTAAGTTCTTTCTTAACGCTCATCAGCGTATTATTAATTTGGCCTCGTTTTAACTTGTCAGACTTATTCAATAATACATGAGTGGGGAGTTTTTTATCTGTCGCCCACCTTAGCATTAACTTGTCATATTCTTTAAGGGGGTGGCGAATATCCATCACCAACACAAGCCCTTTTAAGGTAAAGCGTGTGTCTAAGTAGGTCTCAATAAAACGTTTCCATGTTCGTTTAACCTTGTCGGGTACTTTGGCATAGCCGTAACCTGGCAAATCCACTAAATAACGCCCTTCAGGAATCGCAAAAAAGTTAATTAACTGAGTTCGAC
Organism: Thiotrichaceae bacterium; assembly: GCA_026991755.1. Classification (GTDB taxonomy): domain Bacteria; phylum Pseudomonadota; class Gammaproteobacteria; order Thiotrichales; family Thiotrichaceae; genus HyVt-477. The sequence goes on from JALXAX010000135.1 coordinate 12,678, forward strand.
CTGGTGTTTTACTCGTTCTTGCCAAGCTCTTCTGCTGACACACTCGGTTTAAGGAGCTGGATTTCCCCGAATTAGAACGACCTGCAAACGCAACCTCAAATCCAAACTCAGGTGGTAAAGAAGCGGGACTTGACGCACTTAGCGAAAATTTTGCCTGATGATAGTTTTTATTCACACTGGGGCGTCCTTTTATTGAGAGTTATATAACTCTTTGCAATCAGTTTAGTTAAAGTAGTTTATTTGTAACATCGTTGAGTTACAATACGAAACTGCGAATTAAGCACCCTGTAAAATGATGCAAGATTTGCCAATGTATTCTCGGATATGGTATATACATGCCACGAAATTTAACATGATCCCTTACTTAATACTGGAACTTATACTGGACATAATCGAAATGAAAACTTCTTTAAAAATCACTTTAGCCAGTCTTGCGCTATTATCTGCCACTTGTAGTTTTGCTAATAGCGAAGCAACTGAAGCAAAATCGACAGGTGATGCTGCAAAAGGCAAAACAAAATCAGCAACCTGTGCAGCTTGTCATGGCGCTGACGGTAATAGTGGAAACCCACTTTGGCCAAAACTAGCAGGTCAACACTCTGACTATATTGAAAAGCAGTTAACCGATTTTGTTGAGAAAAAACGTAATGATGCAACCATGACTGCAATGGCTGCACCCTTATCACCTGAAGACATCAAAGACCTCGCTGCTTATTTTTCAGGACAGGCTACTAAACCAGGTTCTGGTAATGAAGAGAAAGTAGGTTTAGGTAAAGACATCTATAAAGGTGGCAACCTAACCACTCAAGTAACAGCATGTGCAGCATGTCATGGCCCTACTGGTATGGGTAACCCTGCCGCTAAGTATCCACGCGTTAGTGGACAACATGCCGCCTATATTACTAAACAGCTAAAAGACTTTAAAAGTGGCACTCGTGCTAACGACGGCTCAAGCATTATGAGAAGCATTGCTAAACGCATGAGTGAAGAAGAGATCGAAGCTGTTGCAGAGTATATGTCTGGGCTTCATTAAGACTTGGTAATTAGCCAACCAGCAACTTAACATTAATATAAGTTGCTACTACCTGAATCCGTGACTTCAATGCGGATAATAGGGGATAAGAGATTGGTTTAGCACGGGATTTTAAAAAATCTTAGCTTCACCCTTCGTTAAGCGGGCATTTTTTAAACCCGTGATGAATCAATACCTTATTCCCTATGCCGTAGTGAAGTCACGGATTCAGGTACTAATTACAATCAGCCAAACCATCCTCTTTCACTGTGGTGGTTTGGCTTATATATCATCCCACCGATTTACTACCTTAGCGTGAATCTAATGAACCTTTAGCACTGGCTATTGTCTTCAACTGTACTTAAAATTAATTATTAAATTTAGAAACTAATTAAATTATTTAGATTACTCACAGGAATAATAAAAATGAAAAAAACGCATTTAAAGATGGCGACCGTCATGCTGTTAGCATTTTTCGGGCTTATAGGCTGCTTATCTACTGAAGGTCAAGCTGACTCAAACAGCACAGAAACCACTTCTACTACGACAAAAATCACTCAACCTCAATTTATTGAAGGTAAGCATTTTGTAGAAATTTTTCCTGAAATGAATACGGATGTTGGCGAAGGAAAAATAGAAGTTGTTGAATTATTCTGGCTAGGCTGTCCTCACTGTTACTCACTTGAACCTACCATCCAAGAGTTTGTGAAAAACAAAGCAGATGACGTTCAATTCCGCCAAGTTCCTGCGGTTCTTAACCCTCAGTGGGGATTTCATGCAAAAGCTTTTTACACAGCGAAAATTCTGGACAGCAAAAACGAGAAAAATCTTGTCGAGAAACTCTTTAAAGAAATACACGATAAGAAAAATCGCTTAAACACCCCAGAAGCACTAAAAACTTTTTTCACAGCACAAGGCTATAGCGAAACACAATTCAACAACACGTTTAATTCGATGGCATTAAATGCTGCAATGAGCAATGCACGTACTATCAGCGCAGACTCACAAGCAACGTCGGTTCCTACTATTATTATTAATGGTAAATACCGCACTAGCCCTTATATGGCAGGTGGCGAAGAAAACTTAATGAAAATTATGGATATGCTCATCAAGAAAGAGAGAAAATAATCATGCGTGCTTTCTCACTAGTCGACAACATCATCAGTGAAGTTGATCAATCACTTAGAACAATCTTCGCAACAGCGCCTACAACCGAGCGCCCCTATCCTGCGAAAGATATTAGTGAGGCTGCACCACTAACAGATGACGAAAAAAAGCTATCTGCCCAACTCATGCGTATTAACCATGCGGGTGAGATTGCAGCACAAGGACTGTATCGAGGCCAGGCATTAACGGCTAAGCGAAATGATATTCGCGAGCAAATGCAACGTTCAGCGATGGAGGAGAATGATCACCTCAATTGGTGTGAAACTCGCATTAAAGAACTAGACAGCCATAAGAGTTTTTTCAACCCTGTATGGTATGTTGGCTCATTTAGCATTGGTGCTGCGGCTGGCTTAGTAGGAGATAAATGGAGCCTAGGTTTTGTTAAAGAGACGGAAGATCAGGTGGTTCGACACTTAGAAAGTCATATCAACAAACTACCCGCTAACGATTTGCCTGCAATGACCATTCTCCAAAAGATGAAAGAAGACGAGCAGCATCATGCTGACGTGGCTGTACAAGCTGGTAGCGCAACGCTTCCCTGGCCTATCCGTAAAATCACCATGCCTCTCACTGCCAAGGTAATGACAACATTGAGTCGACATATTTAAATAGATTATGAATCCTATAAGCTATTGTTAAAAATAAGAAGTTTCAACTACTAACGAGCAACTAAACGTGTAACTATTAGCAGCCAGTTATCAGCAACCAGTTATCCTAAAATAGTTACCGTAAGACTCCTTAAAGTTACTCCTGAAGAGCCACCACAACTATGATCATCACTCTTAGAGTTAATCATAGCAATGGATAGACATGCATATCTCCGCGGAACAAGCAGGCATCAATAGTGTTAACCCGACCACAACGGCTAACATCGGTGAAAACACTGCCAACACCGCTAATAATGAGATAAATGCCTTATTCGCATCGCTACTTGGCTCATCAAACTTGGGTACAAACAGTCAACCTGATGACATTCTTTCGGCCTTGCAACAACTCTCAACACAACTGTCGCAGCAATTACAAGGCTCTAATGATTCTTCTGTTAATACCGATAATGCAAATAATACGGATGTAGGTAATGCAGATATCTCTTTAGAGAACCTGTCTTTCAGTAATATATCGCTAGAAGATAGCAATCAAGACGGGGAATTCAATGAAGGCGATACACTCATTGCTACGCTAAATGATGAGTCAGGAAACACTCAGGAAATCAGAATACCTTTGAGCGCTGATGATGTAGAAATCCTTAATGAGGCTATTGGTGACCCCGTTGATTTAGCTAGTTCGATCAACGCAGAGTTTATGGATGCCTTTATGCAAGGCTTTATTGAAATGCTGAAAATCAATATTGTTCAAGCGGGACAAAACATGCAACAGTTCTTGGAAAAAAGCCAAGAAAATACCTACGAGCTTTCTGTTTAAAATGCGTTAAAGCACAAGAGACACTACGCCTCTTTCTCTGTCGATGTTTGTTTAGCTTCCATCTCAGCCACCTTTTTTTCCAACCCTTCAAGCTTTTCTCTTGTACGCAACAGTACCGCTGATTGCACATCAAACTCTTCACGCGTTACTAAGTTCGTCGAACGCAAACCGCTCTCTAGCCCACTGCGCAAATTACTTTCCACATCTTTACGCACATTATCAACAGAACCAGGTAGTAATGATGACAAACGTTTGGCCAATTCGTCTATTGGGTTAGATGAGCTCACGGCACCTTCCTTAATTTATATTCGATAAACCAGTATATCAGATGTAAAACACTTGCATCGAACTGCGCATAACATTTAAGCTCTAATTACTTTCAATAACTCCCACTTACTCGCCATGTCGAAACCTGATATCGAAGCTGTTAAAACTTACCTACTTAGCTTACAAGACTCCATCTGCCAAAGCATCGAACAAGAAGATGGTAGTGCCACCTTCTATGAAGATGGTTGGGAGCGTGATGCAGGTGGTGGCGGTCGAACCCGTGTACTCACCGATGGAAAAGTTTTTGAACAGGCAGGGGTAAACTTTTCACATGTCTTCGGTGATAACATGCCGGCATCTGCTACTGCTCATCGCCCTGAGTTAGCAGGGCGTAGCTTTCAGGCAATGGGTGTCTCTTTAGTCATCCACCCTCACAATCCTTTTGTTCCTACCTCTCACGCTAATGTGCGATTTTTCATTGCTGAAAAAGAAGGAGAAGATGCTATCTGGTGGTTTGGCGGAGGTTTTGACCTCACACCTTATTATGGCTTTGATGAAGATTGTAAACATTGGCATCAGACAGCTAAAGACGCCTGTGATCCCTTTGGTGATGAGGTCTATCCAAACTATAAAAAGTGGTGTGATGACTATTTTTATTTAAAGCATCGACAAGAACCTCGTGGTGTTGGCGGCCTATTTTTTGATGACCTTAATGAGGGCGGATTCGAGCAGTCATTATCCTTTATCAAAAGTGTAGGTGATCACTATATCCCCGCTTACCTACCTATCGTACAAAAACGTAAAGATACTGCTTATACAGAACAACACCGAGATTTCCAGCTCTATAGACGTGGAAGGTATGTTGAGTTTAATTTGGTGTATGATCGTGGGACTTTGTTCGGGCTTCAATCGGGGGGAAGAACTGAGTCTATTTTGATGTCACTCCCGCCCTTAGTTAAGTGGAAGTATGCTTGGACGCCCGAAGCGAAAAGCGAAGAAGAAAAGCTATATAAACATTACCTAGTTGCAAAAGATTGGCTTGCGCAATAAGGAGCGTACATGCAACTAAGGTTAGTTATTACCACCTATAGATTTTAACGCGCTTAAAACATTAATCAAGCCATCACCAAATGCATTATCACGGCCTGGTTCGCCTAAATCTGTAGCGGTATAGCTAAGCATATCTGGATCAATATTTTTTTTCTTTGCCAACAACAATGCCAGACTGCCTGTTACATTAGCCGCTGCAATCGAAGTGCCTGAAGAAAGCTGATGACGCTCCCCTGGCCCTGTGGTTAAGACACCAACACCAGGCGCAGCGACATCAATATAAGCACCTGTATTTGCTTTTTTGTAAGCTCTTTTCAAATGATCAACCGCTGTAACAGCCACTACACCGGAAGTTGCCGCAGGGTAGCGTTTCTTATTACTGGAATCATTACCGCATGAGGCTACAACAATAATACCTTTAGAAATGGCTTTTTTTACCATTTTCTCCACAACAGGATCATAACCACCTGAAAAGCTGAAGTTTAAAATATCTACTTTTTTAGAAATCGCGTTATCAATCGCTTGAGCAATTAAGGCAGTACTACTAGTAAAACCTTTCTTACTCTTTTGTTCAAAAGCTACTACAGAATAGACTTGAGCCTCTGGGGCAATACCGATTAACGCATTATTGCTAACCAACACACCTGCTACTGCAGTTCCATGCAAGAGACTAGCTACACTTTTTCCACCTGAAGCAACTAATGAGAATTGCTCTACACGCCCTTTTAAAGAACTATGGTTGGTATCCACTGCACCATCAATCATACCGATTAATACGCCTTTTCCCTTTGAGATCTGTAATGCCTCATGAGCACCAGTTAAGGACTTTGGATAACCCTCATCATTCAGTAGCTCTTTAGGAACACTTTCAAGCTGGTAAGCATTATTGGTAGCAGCTTCCAGCTCTTCATAGATTAGGTTGATTTTTTTTGTCAGCTCAAGGGGATCTTGGCCTTTGGTATCCGCTATTTTTAGATCAGCTCCAAGCCCATCTAAACTAGCCTCACTCAACTCCTCCAAACCATATTTAACTAATAAGGATTGATAAAGTGCTTTAGGAACATTTTTACTCATCAAAAGGAGTAATTCATCCTTATTATAATCCGTTCTTTTTTGTGGGATAGGTAAACACAATGAATCATGGATATAACAATCCATATCTCCCACCATTTCAGATTGAGCAGAAAGTGAAAGAAAAGTGAGCAATACTAAAAAAAACAGACGCATCGTTATGTGATATTTATTCCACAGCCCAGAATATCTACAAGACAGCATTTATAGCCCTCTACCAACCAAAAGAATCATTTTACGGTCTTTCTCTAAGCGCTGAATTAGGTCATCTATTTGCTGATTATTTCGACTCCCTGATAAAGCTACGGTATAACTTTCACTGCCTTCAGGATGACCCACTATCTCCGCACCTATTTCTTCAAAGAGCTTATCAATATCAGTCTGCTTAACCCCTTGCGCAAATTGAAAAATAAGCACTGATTTATCTGACGAGGCATGAAGACTATTATCAGATGCTTGCGTATATTCAACGCTAGTGCTACTGATAGCACTGTCATCTTCTTTAAGAACGGCTGCCAGAATAGCAACCTGAGTTACGACAAACAAAGAGAAAGCTATACGTGTCCAATGGGGACTTAACGATTGTAGCAAGCCATCTAAGCGGGACCAATATCGTGTGATGATACGCATAGGCCAATATACCCAACCCAGCATAGGTTGCGTTGACAGTTTCACCTGTTTACTTTGGCTTGCATCAATCCGTTCTAGCAAGTTACCTAACCGCTGTTCTTGAGTACGAATGGCAACAATATCTAATACATTAGGATCATTCTTAACCATTCTTGCTATGTTTTTTTGCTGTTCTAGCTCAAGTTGCAAAGCAGGAGACTGGTTCAATATAGATTCAACTTCTTCCCTTTCAGATACAGAGAGTTGCCCAGTTACATACCAAGGTAATAACAGGCTAGCATGCTCATATTGATATTTTCTCATCTTACTCATAACTTGCAAACCTATCTTTATGAACTCCCGTTCTTGAAAGGATTTTCTTAAAACGTTGACGTGCATAAAACAATCTTGTTTTGACCGTGTTCTCAGAAATATTTAAGGTAATTGCCATTTCTTTTACAGATAACTCTTTAAAATAAGCCAATGATAATGCTTCACGATGATCGGTGCTCAGCTTATCCATATGTCTCATTACATATGAATTTTGTTGCTCATCAGATAATAAAGTTTCTTCTGATGGCGCATGGTTCTCCACGCTTATACGCAATAAATTCTTATCAATCTTACTATCAGAATTCTTGCGTAAAAAATCAATTAGCTTATTACGAGCAATTGAATGAATCCATGTAGAAGGTTTTGACCTCCCTGCAAATCTAGCAGCGGATTTCCATACCTCAAACATAGCTTCATCAACGATATCAGCCGCTAATGCCACATCACCATTTAACATTCTGGTACAAAAAGGTTGAAGAATGGGAGAGTAACGCTTGTACAAAACAGAAAAGGCATCCTGATTGGCGTCAGCAACTAAACCCAATAACTCTTCATCCGTCGTTTCAGACGATAAATGTTCGACAGTGCTTTGCTGTATTGATTTGCTAGGCATAAATAAGTCGCGAGGCCAAAAGAAATGGTTCATTTTTAGTGACATATAATGATTAGCGGTACTAAAAATAAAATTAGAGAAAAAACTATGAACTTAGTTTAACAAATTTCCGACTAGTATGTAGCAGTTTTGGCTGGATTATCATCTAGCCGAAACGACTATCTCCCTCGCAACATTGAGCGGGCTTTATGCCCGCTCCTTTTTAATCCTTTAATATTCGCCCCTTACCTATAAACAAGCTTCCAGACTATTTAATAAAATATCTATATCTTTTTTTTCATGTAAAGTAGACAATGTTATACGCAATCTATCAGTCCCTTTAGGAACAGTGGGTGGCCTTATTGCTGTCACCATAATCCCCCGTTGCAGCAGCCTTTCACTAACCTTTATCGCTTGTTTACTGTCGCCCTGTAAAACAGGTTGAATGGCCGTATCCGAAGGTAATAAATTAAACCCTCTTTGACTCGCTCCTTCTTTAAATTGAGCTATCAACTCAAATAACTTATCTCTGCGCCATGGTTCCTGCTGAATGAGTTTCAAACTAGCTCTACTTGCAGCAGCTAGCGCTGAAGGCATAGCTGTTGAATAAATCCATGTTCTTGCTGTTTGTTTTAAATAATCAATTATTTCAGCACTACCGGCTACAAATGCTCCAGATACCCCAACCGCTTTACCTAGTGTTGCCATTAGTAAAGGCACATCCGCCTCACTTGCTCCACTGGCTTGAACAAGACCCGCACCGTGTTTCCCCAGCACCCCAAAACCATGCGCATCATCAACCATTAACCATGCTTGATACTTCTGACTGAGTTTAGCTAGTGCGCTTATATCAGCAACATCACCATCCATACTAAATACGCCATCTACTAGCAACATGGTATTTTCTTTAGCATGTGCTGTTAACTTATCCTCAAGTGACATCATATCGTTATGAGGATATCGCACTAGCTTTGCGCCCGATAACAAACTAGCATCAATCAACGAAGCATGATTTAACCTATCTTGAAAAACAACATCACCACGACCCATTAAGGCTGAGACCACCCCGATATTCGCCATATAGCCCGTAGAAAACAACAACACAGACTCTCTGCCCGTCATCTCTGCAAGCTCCTGTTCAAGTAACTCATGTTCAACAGAATGCCCATTGACTAAATGAGACGCTCCACTTCCTACTCCATAACGATGTGATGCTTCAGTAAACGCATCAATAACTTTAGGGTGATTCGCTAAGCCAAGGTAATCGTTACTACAAAAAGATAATACCTCGGTTCCATCAATAACCATTTTAGGCTGTTGTGGGGTTGATGATACTTTTGCACGACGATATAAAGAAGCCTGCTTTCTCTTATCAAGCCACCTCTTTATCAATGCTTTATCACGTTTCATAATCCTAAAATCCTTGTGGTATAAACTTAGGAAAGGCAGAATCTTCAGGCATAAAAAAAGGCACCCTAAGGCACCTTTTTTAGCTATTCACTGTAACAGTGATTAGTATCAGTATAACTACTGATTAGTTCTTCTTGATGAAGAAAGTAAACTCGCTACCATCTTCAGAAGCTTCTAATAGCTCGTTGCCAGTCTGCTTACAGAAAGCTTCGAAATCTTTTACTGAACCTGGATCAGTAGCTACAATTTTAAGTACACCACCTGCATCCATACCGTTCATTGCTTTCTTACAACGTAAGATAGGTAGAGGACAATTTAAGCCACGTGCGTCTAGTTCTTCATTAAAGTCCATGATATATCTCCTGAATCATTATTATCAAATGGGAATTTATGGCGCTAACCATACCCGAAAGCACTTAATCAGACAAGATAAAATCTACGGTTGATAAGCTAATGTTATCGAATGACTACCGACTAGCATATTGACGAGTTAAACGTTCAAAATCACCAATGACGCGTTTAACATAAGTACGTGTTTCACGAAATGGAGGAATACCCTTATACTTCCTAACATTGCCAGGGCCAGCATTATAAGCTGCGACAGCAAGATGCATATCACCTGAAAACTCTTTTAGCATTTCTGCAATGTATCTCACACCACCCTGAATATTCTGTTCGGGATTCCATGGATTACTAATTTTCATATCCTTAGCAGTATTTGGCATTAACTGCATTAAACCAATAGCACCAACGGGAGACTTAGCTTTCACTTGATAGCATGATTCATTTTTAATAATCGAATGGACTAATGCCTCATCAACACCATAAATCTTTGAATATATTTCTATAGAACGCCTATATTTGTCCGCACGCTTTTTCACTTTAGTGCTACTACAAGTAGAGCGTGCTGACTTAGCTTTGTAATTTTTACTAACTTTTTTGTTAACGACTCTTCGTGTTTTGTACGTTTTTATCAAATGATATTTAGTATTGCGCAGACGCGTACTTGTCATTAAGTGACCGCCATCTGGCTTTTGATACACATAAACCATTTTCCAGCTGGAAGCAGAAAAAGCGACTATCGGTTGTAATAAAATAGTGGTAAGTACAACCCACTTCATATGTTGCACAACACTGAAGCCATCAAAAAATTTCATATAAGTTTATGCCTTTTATAATTTTTATTCATACATATAGTAAGTAAACTAGCATTGACTAGTTAACAGCCACTAATAAAAACAGACTCATGGTTTTTAACATGAGACAATTGGATAATTAATACCTCCTTCTCAAGCATCTTATACACCTAAGAACTGACAACCTGAAGAGTATTTGAGCAGAGAATAAAACATTAAGAGTGAACAATGTCTGAATTATCCCATTTCAACAAAGCTGGTGAAGCTCATATGGTCGATGTCGGCCACAAAGCAACCACTCACCGAGTGGCTATTGCATCAGGTACCATCAGCATGCAACCTGCAACGCTAGAAAAAATACTCGAAGGCTCTCATAAGAAAGGGGATGTTCTGGGAATCGCACGCGTTGCCGGCATCATGGCTTCTAAGCGCACTTCAGATCTGATCCCTTTATGCCATCCATTACCATTAACCAAGGTAGAGATTGATTTACAAACCAATACTCAAGCATCACTGGTTCTTTGTACTGTCACCACAGAAACACTCCATGTGACAGGTGTAGAAATGGAAGCACTTACAGCCGTACAAATCACTTTATTAACCATTTATGATATGTGTAAAGCTATCGATAAAGAGATGTGCATTGATAACGTTAGGATGTTAGAAAAACGTGGTGGTAAATCAGGAAACTGGAAATCATCGAGATAAATCTTTACTAACTACCTTTATATTCTTGATTAACTATAACAATATCCTATAATCCATATTGTTATACGGCAAAGTTAAGGAACCTCTGATTAAGTCGGGTGGAATTTCTCGACAGATGAAATTGTTCAGTTTTTACTTAAAAATGGAGCTAATAGTCGCTCTATTAGGGAGATTTTTAAGAAAAAAATGGGCAATTTCAGCTTTGAGAAAGTCGCTCATGACTTGATCAGAGGCTCCTTAAGAGAACTGAACCATTCATGATTCGGTATCTTTGTAGAAAAACTAGCCCCATACCTATTTTCAGCCTATTACAGCTATATAGCATGTAACGCCAAGGAGCTTCTCATGAAACGCACCCTGTTAACCGCCATGTTGCTTATCAGCAGCCTTTTCTTATCATCATTCGCTTTGGCTACTGCTCAGCTAAAAGTCTACCAAGTCACCAACGTGAAACAAGGTGACTCTTTAAACATGAGAGCTTGGCCCAGTATTAAATCACGAGTGGTCGTTGCCCTTCCTCACAATGCGAAGTGGGTCGCCAGTAATCGTAGCCCTGTTAAAAAAGGCACTGCTAATTGGCAACAAATCCATTGGAATGGTGAAAGCGGGTGGGTTAATACAAAGTATCTGAAATACGATGCTGCAAGTACTTATAAAGCAAGACAACGCCGAAACCACCGTGTGAATCAGCAAGGTCACAGCTCAAGAAATGTAACACGTACTGCTCCAGCAAGAAGGGTAGCTCGAACCGTTGCTAGTAAACCTGCCAGCAAACAGGTCTTTATGGAATGTGGTGGTGCAGCTCCCTTTTGGAATATCAGCATGAACTTTACGGGCAAAAGTCTTAAAGTTGACTTACGTGATGGAAAGAAATTTACTAGCCCTCTTTATTATCGTAAATGGCTAAAAAAGAGTAACAAAATGGTGGTTAATGGTGGACGTGGACGTAATGGCGTTCGTGCAACTCTAACCAAGACCAACGCTTGCACTGACGGGATTACTAATATCAAATATCCCTTTAGTATATCCGCAACAGTTGCAGGTAATAAAAAGGTAAGCGGGTGTTGCCGAAGTGTTCAACACTAATTGCTCTACTATGACTCTCAATAAATCATAATTAGACCCAAGCCAGAGAGCAATTAATTTACTCTCTGGCTTAACAATACAGGATTAATTCAAATCTTTAATAACAACCACTGCACCACGCACTTGACCTTTTTGATAGCCTACCGCTTTATCTTCTGGGTAAAGCTCAGCTAGTTTTGCAGTAACATCTTCGGCTATATTAGCCCCATGACATTTAAGACAAACATCTACAACAGGTAAAGCTTTCATAAAACGAATCTGTTTTTTACCTTCATGCTCAACAACTTCAGCAAAGCCCATTTTTGCGACATCTTCACCTTTTGCAGCACGCATATCAAAGTCTTCTAAAACTGCCTTTTGCCAGTCATTGGGTACATTCAGAGGGTTACGATTTTTTAGACTTACACGACTGATTAAAGCATTCTTTTCTTTAGCAAGCTGCTTCGCAATGGGGGCAGCTTGTTTATTACACACTGATAAGCCATTGACAGGGCCACCTGATTTCAATGCAGCTTTTAGCTCTGACTTAAGAGCGCCACCAAAAGCTTTAGCAATCATTTTTGCTTCTGCAACCGCTGCTTTTTTATCAATGCTTCCCGTAGTGCCTGCCTGAGCTACCTTTTCTGTACTTTCTTTTACAACTTCTTTAGTAGCCTCAACAGCTTGACCCACTATATCCTTAGCTGAGCCTGTTTTAGTTGAATCAGTATCACCACAAGCAACCATCAGTGCTGACAATACAGAGACTAAAATTATTTTCTTCATGAATAAACTTCCTTTAAGTAATTAAAAATGGATAATTGGAATAAATAAAAGCAGGCGATGGTATCAACAAATACTGATTTGACGAATGACATTCCTCAATCATTCAGAAGAATTTAGATAAGCTTAGATAACTCTGATTAAGCTTGATCGGGAATTTCTGTGACTTAGATGAGCTTTCAACGGATAGAACTTGTCACTTTTATAGCTAAAGATGGCGAGTTCTAGCCTCAGAATCATGACTTGATCAGAGGTTCCCTAGAAAAGATAGTTAGAAACATGGTGATAAAAATCTTCAGGCTGTTGCACATGGGGTAAATGACCCGCATGAGCGATATTAACCATTGAAGCTTTTGGGAAGTATTGAAGTATTTTAGGCTTATGGGCATCCGTAATATAGTCCGAATCCTCCCCCTTGATAAACAATACAGAGCTATCAAAAGAAGTGCTCTGTACAGGAAAGCCTGCAATTTTTAGATAATTTGTAGCAATTTCTTGAAGGTCACATTTCCACTGGTAAACACCTTCTACACGCTTCAAGTTCTTTAATAAAAACGCGCGCTCAAATGCATCATCAAAATTCTCAGCCAGCAAGTCATCGGCCTCGTTACGACTTTTGAGTGTTGCTAAAGGTAGTGATAAAAGCGCATAAAAAATAGATTGATGCCACAACGGATAAGCGACAGGCGCAATATCAACAACCACTAGTTTTTGGATAATATCTGAATGGTTAAGGGCAAGATACATAGCCACTTTCCCGCCCATTGAATGCCCTAAAAGATGGACTTTTGATAAGCCTAAATCAGCCAGTAAAGCCAATACATCATCAGCCATTTGCCGATAGCTCATGCCTTTAATATGCGGCGAATTACCATGATTGCGCAGATCAATAGAGATAACTTGATAGCCCGCTTCGGCAAAACGTTTAGCTTGGCTATTCCAGTTTTGCAGCTCTCCTAGCATACCGTGTAGAAAGACTAGAGGCTCTCCACTTTTATTATTGCCTTCTAGCTCATTACCGAAATGCTGATAATGTAACAATGGATCAGACACAAGCGACACTAGAAAATTTGGCCTATTGCCACCATTTCATTAAGAATTTTCTTGCGTTCATTGTCACTCAAGCCAGGCACATCAAAATAGATTTTATGCTGCACATTATCAATACCACAGAAGCCAAGCGTACCATCAGTGACAGGACGATGAATTAAAGGCATTGCGTCAGTATTCTCAAAATAATCTTCCGAGCCACCCGCAGTAATCACCACCAAGGCTTTTTTATGCTTGAGCAAACCTTTAACGCTATCACCTTCAAACCCAAAGGCGACTTGATTGGTAAACACCACATCAAACCAGCCTTTTAAAATAGCAGGACGATCAAACCACCACAGCGGATACAAGAAGATCAAGCCCTCAGCCCACAGTAGAACCTCTTGTTCAACTTGAATACGAGAAGGAATTTCGCCTGTTTGCAACACAGCTAAGTCTCCTGCTTTTAGCACAGGATCAAAGTTTTCTGCATACAAATCTTTTATTTTAACTTCATGACCCGCCGACTCTAAACCCGATACCATAGAGACCAACATGGCATGATTAAAGCTCTCAGGGTTTGGATGAGCCGTTACGATTAAGACTTTCATTTTAAATACTAGTACTCCAACAAGTTAGGTTTGATGAATACAGCGAGTCAGGAAGCGGTTAGCCGCTAGGCGCGTCTTGCAGGGAATGGTTGTTCCCTTCACAAAAGGCGCAACAACGCGGATGGCCGCTTCCTGGCTCGCCCGAAGGGAGCAACCCAAAGCGCTCAATACTACGTTATGGGTCTTGCCAAGGGAACAACCATTGCCTACAACCCATGCCTTGTCTTGAGTGCTTTGGATTGCTCTGTATCCATCAAACCTAAGTTGATGGAGTACTAACCCTTGAGCAACTTCATGAGTATTTCATTCACTTGAGCAGGATTTGCTTTACCTTTTGAGGCTTTCATTACCTGCCCTACGAAGAAACCAATCAGCTTTTCTTTACCTGCTCTAAACTGCTCAACCTGATTAGGGTTATTGTCGATAACTTCTTGAATCATGCTTTCAATTGCACCCGTATCGGTGATTTGTTTTAAGCCTTTCTTGTCAATAATTGAGTCGACATCGCCTTCACCTGTCCACATATCAACAAATATATCTTTAGCAATTTTGCCAGAAATGGTGTTGTCACTAATGCGCTGAATTAGCACTGTTAGCATTTCAGCCGAAACAGGAGAATCTTCGATACCTTTATCCTCTCTATTTAACTGTGCAGACAATTCACCCATCACCCAGTTAGCAGACAGTTTGGCTTCTCCGCTACCCTTAGCTACTTCTTCAAAATACTCAGCTATTGCACGACTAGCACTTAACTCGCTGGCATCTTTTTCAGACAAGCCTAGCTCATCCATAAAGCGCTGTTTTTTGGCATCAGGCAACTCTGGCAACGTCTTGCGTACTTCTTCCAGAAATTCATCGCTAATATCAACAGGCAGCAAGTCAGGACAAGGGAAATAACGGTAGTCATTCGCTTCCTCTTTGCTCCGCATTGAACGGGTTTCATGTTTATCAGGGTCGTATAAACGTGTTTCCTGAACCACGCTTCCACCTGCTTCGATCAAATCAATCTGGCGTTCAACTTCAAAATTGATCGCACGTTCTACAAAACGGAAAGAGTTTAAGTTTTTGATTTCAGCCCGTGTGCCAAACTCTTCTTGCCCAACAGGTCGCACTGAGACATTCGCATCACAACGAAAAGAACCTTCTGCCATATTGCCGTCACAGATTTCTAAATACTGCACTAATGCATGGATTTTCTTCATGTAAGCAACGGCCTCTTTGGCATTGCTCATTTCTGGCTCGGAGACGATCTCGATTAAAGGTGTACCTGCACGATTTAAGTCGATACCCGTTTGCCCTTGATAGTCTTCATGTAAAGATTTTCCTGCATCTTGCTCAAGGTGGGCGCGTGTTACGCCTACTCGCTTGGTTTCGCCATTTTCTAAAGTAATATCCAAATAGCCTTTATCCACCACAGGTAAATCAAACTGACTGATCTGGTAACCTTGAGGTAAATCAGGGTAGAAATAGTTTTTACGCGCAAAAACTGAGCGGCTAGGTACGATGGCATCCAGCGCTAAACCGAACTTAACGGCCATACGAACCGCTTCTTCATTCAGTACGGGCAATACGCCTGGCAATGCCAAGTCTACCGCACAGGCTTGCGTGTTAGGCTCTGCCCCATAAGCGATAGGCGCACCTGAAAATAATTTTGATTGCGTAGAGAGTTGAGCGTGAATCTCAAGACCAATTACTGTTTCCCATGCCATGACTCTAATCTCCTATTGATAATCCGCGGGTGATTGTGTATGCCAGTCAGTTGCTTGCTGGAACTGATGCGCCACATTAAGCAATTTACTTTCTTCAAAGTAATTGCCAATAATCTGCAAACCAACAGGTAACCCTTCTACTTGCCCCGCAGGAATCGACATACCTGGCAAACCCGCCAAGTTAAGCGCGATGGTATAGATATCAGAAAGGTACATAGAGACAGGATCATCTTTTTTCTCACCCAGCTTAAAGGCGGTCACCGGAGAAGTGGGCCCCATAATGACATCTACTTTCTCAAATGCAGCTTTGAAATCATCTGAAATTAAGCGACGAATCTTTTGCGCCTTTAGATAATAAGCATCGTAATAACCCGCTGAGAGGGTATACGCGCCAATCATAATTCTATTTTTAACTTCCGAACCGAAGGCCTCACCGCGTGAGCGCTCATACATATCGGTTAAGTCTTTAGGATCTTCACAACGATAGCCATAACGCACACCATCGAAGCGAGATAAATTAGAGGAGCATTCTGCGGGGGCGATAACGTAATAAGCAGGTATGGCTAAGTGCGTATTAGGCAGGCTTATTTCTACCATTTCTGCGCCAAGCTTTTTGTACTCTTCGATGGCATCTTGGATATTCTTTTCGACCGCACTATCCAAGCCTTCACCAAAGTATTCTTTGGGCAAGCCTACTTTTAAGCCTTTTAACGGCTCTGCAAGGTCTGCGGTGTAGTCAGGTACGTCACGATCCACACTGGTTGAATCCTTCTCATCAAAGCCCGCCATTTCGCCTAAGACTAATGCACAATCTTCTGCGGAGCGTGCTAGCACACCCGCTTGATCTAAACTCGACGCAAAAGCAATCATGCCCCAACGAGATACTCGACCATAGGTAGGCTTGATACCCGTTAAACCACACATAGAAGCAGGTTGACGAATCGACCCACCTGTATCAGTTGCCGTAGCAACAGGCGTTAAACGCGCAGCAACGGCTGCGGCACTTCCACCTGATGATCCACCTGGGATGCGATCCAGATCCCACGGATTTTTCACCGCACCATAAAAGCTGGTCTCATTAGACGACCCCATCGCAAACTCATCCATATTGAGCTTACCTAGCATTGGCATGCCTGCTGCACCCAGCTTATCAATAACAGTTGCATTATAAGGCGCAATAAAGTTATCCAACATTTTTGAGCCACAGGCCGTACGAACGCCCTCTGTACAGAAAATATCTTTCTGCCCGATAGGGATGCCCGTCAGCTTACCTGCTTGACCAGCTGCGATTTGCTCATCCGCTTGTTTAGCCATAGCAAGCGCTTGCTCACTAGTCACGGTAACAAAGCTATTAATGTCGCCATCGTACTGATCAATGCGGTCTAAAAAATAGTGAGTCAACTCGACACTGGACAGGTCACCCGATGCCAGTGCCGCAGATAATTCAGTTAATGATTTGTTATGCATAATTTATTTCTTTTTTGTGCTTTATCTTAGTTATTCTTTTGCCGAGCTTAGATTAGATTAAAGGTTACCCTAGGGAGCCTCTGATTATTCAATAACTTTGGGAACTAGAAATAGCCCATCTTCTATAGCAGGTGAGTTTTGCTGAAACTTTTCACGTTGATTCGTTTCAGTCACTACATCCGCACGCAAGCGTTGCGAAACATCCTGTGGGTGTGCCATGGGTGTTACAGAATCAGTATCTACCGCATCCATTTGTGCAACCAAATCCAAAATCCCTGACAGGTTATCTGCATAGGTTTGAATATTTTCTTCTTGTATTGAAAGTCGCGCCAGAAACGCAATCTTTTTTACTTCGTCGGCTGTCAAAGACATGGACTCACCTCCACTGTATTATTGTATGTAAAATCAGGCGCACAACTTACCATAGTTCTCTAATTGAGTCTCGCTCATTGGACTTTTGCTTGCTCAATCGTCTATTGATTGATACATTACGCACGATAAATATTTACACAAATACTTTATCAGGGGTTTTTATACAAAAACTTGCGGTTTCAGACGTAAGATACTGAAAGCTTGCTTAAAGCTTACTTAGGATTTTTTAAGGAAACTCTGAATAAGTCTGGTCGGAATTTCTGAGAGGTAGAATTTGTCAGGTTTTTGATAGAAAAGTTAGCAACAGCCGTAGCTATTGCTAACTTTTATGGCAAAAAACTGGCAGATTCTAGCCTCAGAAAAACGAATCATGACTTGATCAGAGGTTCCTTAAATAAGAATTAAAGTCTCAAGAAAGTCTCACCAATGCGTGAGTTATAAAAAATAATTACTGGATCACAAAATGTTCAAAGCTATATCTGGCATGTTCTCAAACGATATATCAATCGATTTAGGAACCGCTAACACATTGATTTATATGCGCGGCAAAGGCATCGTTCTTAACGAGCCATCTGTTGTAGCCATTCGCCACGATAGGGGCACGGGCACTAATAAATCAGTTGAAGCAGTCGGCACGGAAGCTAAGAAAATGCTGGGAAGGACTCCCGACAATATCACCGCCATTCGCCCTATGAAAGATGGCGTAATCGCAGACTTCACCTACACCGAAAAGATGCTTCAGCATTTTATGCGCAAAGTAGACACTGGCCGTATTTTTCGCCCTAGTCCTCGTGTGGTTATCTGTGTTCCTTGTGGCGCGACTCAAGTAGAGCGACGTGCTATCAAAGACTCCGCCATGAGCGCAGGTGCGCGTAAAGTATTCTTGATTGAAGAGCCAATGGCCGCAGCTATCGGTGCTGACATCCCCATCGACGAAGCAACAGGTTCTATGGTGCTTGATATCGGTGGCGGCACATCCGAAGTGGCAGTTATGTCGTTACGCGGTATCGTTTATTCATCATCAGTACGTATCGGTGGTGATCGCATGGATGAAGCTATCATCAGTTATGTACGTCGCAACTATGGCATGTTGATTGGTGATGCGACCGCTGAGCGCATCAAATGGGAAATCGGCACGGCCTACCCTGGTAAAGACTTGATGGAAATCGAAGTGAAAGGTCGTAACCTTTCTGAAGGTGTTCCTCGTGGCTTTACACTCACCAGTAACGAGATTCTAGAAGCACTACAAGAGCCATTATTCGGTATCGTCAGTGCAGTGAAAATGGCACTAGAGCAAACACCTCCTGAGTTAGGAGCCGATGTTGCCGATCGTGGAATCGTGCTAACAGGTGGTGGTGCTTTAATTCGAGATTTAGATCGATTATTAATGGAAGAAACAGGCATCCCCGTCATCGTTGCAGATGACCCTCTCACGTGTGTGGCTCGTGGTGGCGGCCGTATTCTTGAAATGATGGATGACGGCGGACTTGATTTCTTAGCTGCCGACTAGCTTATTGATAACATTAGAGATAGTAGCCACACACTACTATCTCACTATTAACTTCACAACTAGCCCGCTACTAAATTTTCACTAACCACAAAAATAAAGACTAACAATGCACGCAAAGGATTCGTCGACAACAAAAACACTTCACTTTGCCGCCTTTGCTTTTTTATCTGTATTGTTGATCACCGCAGACTACCGCGACTCTATTCCTGCCGCCAGAACAGGGCTAAGTATCGCTGTTTACCCTCTTAAAGTAATAGCCGACTTCCCTCATAGAACCACACAAGCCATTAGTGAGTTTTTCACCTCGCACGAAAAACTCAGTAAAGAGAATAAAGAGTTACGCAAAATGGTAACTATTTATTCAGCCCGAGATCAAAAATATCGCTCAATTGCAGCACAAAACACACGTTTGCGTGATGTACTCCATATCGCAGAAATGTTTGATGATAGTTATCTACTAGCTGATATTTTAAAAGTAGATAGCGGACATTTCCGCCAAACCGTTACCATTAATAAAGGTAGCAAGCAAGGTGCTTATGAAGGTCAAATTGCACTGGCGGGCAATAGTATTTTTGGGCAAATTATTCATGCATCCACACAGTCATCAAGCGTCATGCAATTATCCGATACCAAGCACAGTATACCTGTACGCAACTCTCGCACAGGAAAGACAGCATTGGCCGTAGGTACGGGAGAGGTGAATGTGGTTCGTTTGGAACATATTAAGGATATTGATGATATTAAAACAGGAGATTTGTACATAAGCTCAGGCTTAGGATTACTCTTTCCTCCTGACTTTCCAGTCGCTGTAGTAAAAGAAAAACACTATAACCCCGCAGACTCAATGACAACTATTTCGGCAAAAACAGTCACAGACTTTAATCGCACACGTGAGTTACTCCTCATCTGGCAAGCGAAAAGAACCCTTGAAGAGCAAGAGAACTAATTCATACAGATGGAACATCTAACCCTTCGTTTTTCTGGTGCTATCCTGCTTTCTTTCTTAGTAGCACTTATTCTTAGCATCATCCATTTGCCTGAGTCACTGCAAGTGTGGCGGCCTGAATGGATTGCCTTAATTATCATCCACTGGGCCATATTCTTTCCTAAAAAAATGAATTACCTGACGGTGTGGATTGTAGGACTACTGATAGATACCCTATGGGGTAATACCCTAGGCCAACATGCATTAGGCTTTTCACTTATTCTTTTTTTAACCACCCGAATGAGCGAACGTATTACCCCCAAAACCTTGCTTCAATTCTTCTTTCTAGTCTTTATTTCCATAGGCACGTACTTATTAGTAAATCTATGGGTTTTAGGGATTACACAGAACAAACCAAATAACTGGTCATACTGGCTTCCTCTAGTTAGTAGCTTGATTACTTGGCCTTTTATCCATGCCTTACTCAATCGATTACATATTGCAAAGAAAGGTTTTTAGTACTTTCCTATTATCCCGTGGAGTTATTACCCTACTCCAAAAAGTCGATAAAGCAATAAGCCAATCAACAAGAGTTCTACCGTAGCCACAGCTTGCCAGAATCGTAGTGGATTACGTTGCAACAACGGTCGCTTATCCACTTCTAACAAGCGCTGATTAGGCTTACTTAGATCCGAAACAAACTCTGAAAGTAATGCATAACGCTTTTCAGGGTTAGGATGTGTTGCCTTTTTTAAAGCACCATCAATCCAGTCAGGAACAGACGTATTCCACTGCCTAGCAGGCGTATAATTAAACTTCTTTTTATGCGCTTTTAGCGGGTCAATCTCACCATAAGGTAATTTACCCGTGAGCATTTGATAGGTGATGACGCCTAAAGAAAAAATATCTGAGCGACTGCTACCTGGCTCACCTTTAAAATACTCAGGTGCAGAGTAATTAGCAGTACCCACTATCTGACTATGCTCCTCTACAGATTCTATCTCTGCTAAGCCTGCAATTTTCGTTGATCCAAAATCAAGTATCTTTAGCGTGTTATTTTTATCAAGAATAATGTTATCGGGCTTTAAATCCTGATGAATCATCTCCATGCGATGCATTACTCGCAAGCCTTTGGTAATTTGTGCAACGGTTCCTCTCACCTGTATTAACGTGGGATTTGGGTTATCTTGCATCCATTGAGCCAGTGTTTGACCGTGAATATACTCAACCACTGTATATAAAAAAGTACGCTTTCTATCCGATGCACAGGTTTTTATAAGATGCTCAGAGTTAAGCCGCTTACCTACCCACTCTTCATGTAAAAAGTGATCAATATAACCAGGATCATCTTCAAAATTAACGGAGGGCGTTTTGATGACGACTTGTTGGGGCTTGCCTGATTCCGCATCTGCCCATGTATCTTCAGCGAGATACACCTGGCTACGCGAAGAAGAAACCAGCTCACGTACAATTTTATAACCATCTATAATATTTCCACCCTTTAAATCAGGAGGGAAAGGCAAGCGTGTCAGTTTTTCAAAGAATTCTTCTTTATTCGCCTTGGGAAGCTTCTCAATCCTAACGACCTGACAGGTAAGATTATCATTACTTTTATTGGCCAGCGCCGCATCGAGAATAGCCTGAGAGGCTTTTTGCAAATCACCCTGACCTGCCTCTATCAGCTCTTGTAATTCACTACTACCGATAAAGTCATGGATACCATCGGTACTTAAAAAATAAATATCACCTTCTTCTATAGGGCTGGTTTTATAATCAATATTAAGATTAATATCAATCCCTAAAGCACGACTTAGATACTCTTTGTCTTTACTGATCCAGATACGGTGATCCTGAGTGAGTTGCTCGAAATCTCCACCGCGTAAACGATAAATTCGACTATCGCCAATATGAAAAATATGTAGCGTATGCGATTTAATCACCATCGCACTAAAGGTAGTGACCATGCCTTTAGCAGAGTCGAATTTCTTTTGCCCTTGACTAAACAGCCAGCTATTCATCGCTGACATCACTTTAGTCACAGCTTTCTTTACAGTCCATGATTGCGAGGTGCTGTAGTAATCATCCAGAAACATACGCACACTCATTTGGCTCGCTTCTTTACCCCCATCACTACCGCTCATGCCATCAGCGATAGCAATAGCGATACCTTTGCTCTCTAAAGAGGCATCTTCGGGAATGAACGCACCAAAACAATCTTCGTTATCGGGCTTAACCCCTGCATCTGAAGACTGCCCTAGTGAGATAGACAATGTGTATGGCATAAATACCTATAAGCTGAGTAGTTATTAATGATTTCATATGTATTGGCACATACTCATGGAACCGAGACTTCAGTCTCAGCTTAACGGGGCTGAGTCCCGTCTCCAGATGTATGTCATTACTTTTGAAACCATTAATACTACTATTTTACGTCTATCATCTGTACCGTACCATCAGCAAGCGTTTCAACCATTTGACCACCTGGCTCTTCCAAGAAGAGTACAATCAAAGCAAATACAGCCGCTGATACGAGACCAATGAATAAGAAGAATTGATTATAGTCTACCAGTGAATTTGCTGTCAGAAAGATAACTGCACCTACATTACCAAACGCGCCCGCCATACCGGCTATTTGTCCTGTCATACGACGCTGTACTAATGGCACCATCGCATAAACAGCACCCGAACCTGCTTTAGAGAAGATACCCGCAACAATACTCAAAGCAACCACCATCCAAACTGACCACTCTCGTGAGATCATACCTAGTGCCAAGAAGCTAGCGGTAATACCCAAAAAAACAATCATTAAGGTTAAACGTCTACCGATTTTATCACTCAGCCAGCCACCACCAGGGCGTGCGAACAAGTTTATAACAGGATAGATTCCCGCCAAGAATGCAGCGGTTACTTTCGGCACATCAAACCATGTTACATATAACATCGCTAACATTGAAACTACCGCTAGTTCAGCGCCAAATGTCACCAAATAGGCCCAATCTAAAATAGCCACTTGCTTAAATTTAAAACGATGTATTTCTGGTACAGGGTTTTTGAGCATATCTGCATTAACATGCCAGATTTTCCATGTTTGAATCACAAACATAACCGCCAACCCGATATAAACGGCATACACCGTAGGCTGACCTATCAAGCCCATGTTATTAGGTGATAGTTTCCATGTAAGTACCGCTAGCGCAAAGTACAGCGGGATATTCATCACTATATATAAAGCTAAATCCTTACCGCTAGTGACTTCCATTGCACCTGATTTTTTAGGTTTAAAATAGGTAGAGCCTTTAGGCGTATTACTGACAATGAAATAGTAAAGCACACCATATAAAATCGCAGCAGCACTAGCAAAAGTAATTGCATAGCGCCATCCATTATCACCATACATCACCGCTATAAAGGGCAAGGTCATCGCAGCTCCTGCTGAACCGAAGTTACCCCATCCACCATAAATACCTTGAGCAATACCTGTTTGCTTGGCAGGAAACCACTCACCAATCATGCGGATTCCGACAACAAAGCCACCACCTATAAAGCCTGATAAGAAGCGGATAAGCGCCAACTTTTCATAGCTATCTGCCCATGCAAAGAGAATGCTGATCAATCCTCCCAAGACTAGAATACTGGTAAACATGATGCGCGGCCCGAGCTTATCTACCAACATGCCGACGATAATCCGCGCAGGGATGGTCATCGCCACATTTAAGATCAGCAATACTTTAGCTTGCTGATCTGTTAAGCCTAATGCCTCCGTAATAAAGGGCATCATCGGGCCAAGGCTTAACCACACCACGAAGGTCATAAAAAAAGCAAACCACGTGTAGTGCAATATTCTGATATTGGCTTTTTTGAAATTAAATAAATTAAAACTATCAGACATTGTTAAATTCTCATTGATTAAATGGCAAGACCTCTAAGCAACTCTGCTCAGATTATTCAGAAATTTCTAAACATATTGATCATTTCCTTTCAAAGGATTGAAATGCAATTTCTGTGCCAGTTCAAACAGCACTCAATTAATTCCACTAGGTTAGTGGAATTTTATAGTAAAAGTAACGCGACTAAAGCCACACTTTCTAACCCATGGAAGCGCGATTTTAATCGGACTAAAGCAAGCACACTTTAAAAACAGCTCAATTACAAAAACTATTGAAGAGTACAAACAAATTTACATAATCAGTAAATTCTAATCTTCTAATAAGGTCTAGCTGACGACGGTAGCGAGCTATTACAACCGCACTCTTCTAGTGCAACAACCGACTACTTTGTACCAATAATGACCAGTTAGCTAACGCAGTTTATCGATTGCTCTGTAATTTTACGATCACTTAAAATGATTTGAGCTATGCATATCATCTATACAAACTCTCCCACACAATAGCTGTAGACATATCTATACAACAACCTCATACCCCCACAAGAATCAGTAAATGGCTATATTCTAACATTCAATATTTATGCAGTTAGGAGAATTGGCACAAGAATTGCATTCTATCTCTTATTAAGGAACCAATAACCTATTTAAAGCGAATTTCAGGAGAGCTTAATGAAACAGAATCTGGTACTAATCGGCAACGGCATGGCAGGTATGCGCTGTATTGAGGAATTACTCAAGCTAGAGCCCGAAAAATACACTATCACTGTTTTTGGTGAAGAGCCTTACGGTAACTACAACCGCATCATGCTTTCTCCCGTGCTAGCGAATGAAAAAACTCTTGATGAGATTATGCTCAATGATGAGCAGTGGTATGTCGATAACAATGTAACTCTTATTAAAGGCAACAAAGTCACTGAAATCCATCGTGCACGTAAAGAAGTGGTTGCTGAAGATGGAACAACCACCCCTTACGACCGTTTACTGATAGCCACTGGCTCCACCTCATTTATGTTGCCACTGCCTGGCGCTGACAAATACGGCGTGATCGGCTTCCGTGATGTACAGGATGTTGACACCATGGTTGAGACAGCAGAACAGTACAAAACAGCAGTGGTTATCGGTGGTGGTTTACTTGGCTTAGAAGCAGCTAACGGCCTAATGAAGCAAGGCATGGATGTAACCGTTGTACATCTTATGGATACCTTAATGGAACGCCAACTCAACGAACCTGCTGCAAAAATGCTACAAGCTTCATTAGAAGAAAAAGGCATGAAATTCCTCATGGATCACGCAACGGAAGAAATTCTAGGCGATGACCGTGTAACAGGTTTGAAATTCACTAACGGCACACAAGTTGATGCTGACCTCGTGGTGATGGCAGTAGGTATCAAGCCTAACTTCGAGCTTGCTCAATCAGCAGGGCTACACTGCGAACACGGTATTGTGGTGAGTGACACGATGCAAACGTTTGACCCTAATATCTATTCTGTCGGTGAGTGTGTACAGCATCGTGGTGCTACTTACGGCCTAGTGGCTCCTTTATTTGAGCAAGCTAAAGTAGCTGCAAACCATTTGGCAGAATTAGGCATAGCACGCTATGAAGGCACAGTTACATCAACCATGTTGAAAGTAACAGGTATTGATTTATTCTCGGCGGGTGACTTCCACGGTGATGATGATACCGATGAACTTGTTTTCCACGATGCCTCAAATGGCGTTTACAAGAAAATCGTATTGCGCGACGAAGTCATTGTTGGCGCGGTACTTTATGGTGACACCATAGATGGCACCTGGTACTTCCAAATGATGAAGGACGAAACCAATATTTCGGACTTCCGTAACACCGTTCTATTCGGACAAGCTCACTTAGGTGATGCCGGTCACGGTGATGAAACCCGCGTAGCCGCCATGAAAGACAGCGACGAAATCTGTGGCTGTAACGGTGTTAACAAAGGTGAGATTGTTAATAGCATTATCGACAAAAAGCTATTTACGCTTGAGGATGTTCGTGCACATACCAAAGCCTCTGCCTCTTGTGGGTCATGTACAGGTTTGGTTGAATCTTTATTAGCACACACTTTAGGCGGTGACTATTCAGAAGCACCTAGTAAAAAGCCTATGTGTGGTTGTACGGACCTAACACATGATGAAGTTCGTGCAGGTATTCGTAAGCTTGGACTTAAAAACCATGAAGAAGTTAGAAGATCACTAGATTGGAAAACAGATGACGGTTGTGCGGTGTGTCGTCAAGCGACCAACTACTACTTACTGTGCGAGTATCCTGATTACAATGACCCACAATCTCGCTTCATTAACGAACGCGCCCACGGCAACATCCAGAAAGACGGCTCTTATTCTGTAGTTCCTCGTATGTTTGGTGGCATGTGTACACCTGCTGATTTACGTGCGATAGCCGATGTAGCCGACAAATACGAAGTACCTGAAATGAAAGTAACAGGTGGTCAGCGTATTGATATGTTTGGCATCAAAAAAGAACAACTACCTGCCATGTGGAAAGATTTGTCGAATGCTGGTTTTGTATCAGGTCACGCTTATGGTAAAGCCATGCGTACCTGTAAAACCTGTGTAGGCGATAGCTGGTGTCGCATGGGAACTCAAGACTCAACCGGTTTAGGTATCAAGCTGGAAGAACTCACCTGGGGCTCTTGGATGCCACATAAATACAAACTAGCCGTGTCGGGTTGCCCTAGAAACTGTGCTGAAGCGACGATTAAAGACTTTGGTGTCGTGTGTGTAGATTCAGGCTATGAGTTACACGTCGGCGGAAATGGTGGTATTAAAGTGCGCGTGACGGACTTCCTAATCAAAGTAGACACAGAAGAAGAAGTATTGGAATATGCAGGTGCATTTGCTCAGTTCTACCGTGAAGATGCGCACTATCTTGAGCGTACTGCGCCTTGGATCGAACGTGTTGGATTGCAGAAAATCAAAGATGCAATTGTTGATGATGAAGCCAACCGTAAAGCTTTGCATGAGCGCTTTAAAGTATCACAAAAACCTTCGCAGATAGACCCTTGGAAGAAGATTGCCGATGGTGCAGAAGCGAATGAATTTGCTGCTATTAAGGTAACAGGTTAACACTTTAGCCGTACGTTACATGTAAAGAACAAGCACCCAATTAAAGAACAAAACATAGAGAAACATTATGAGCAACTGGTTAGAAATATCACCCCTCGACCAAATCCCTGTACTCGGCTCAAGAGTCGTAGAAACAGATAACGAAAACATCGCTATCTTTCGTGGTAAAGATGATAATGTATTCGCCATTAAAGATAGCTGTCCGCATAAACAAGGCCCTCTGTCTCAGGGCATTATGCATGGCACATCAGTAACCTGCCCTTTGCATAACTGGAAAATTGATCTCAATTCTGGTGAAGCACTCGGCGCTGACGAAGGCTGTACTAATGTGTTTGAAACCAAAATAGAAAATGGCATCGTATTTTTAAAGTCACCCGCTTAAACGAGAAAGTATTATGCTATTTGGTCGTGGTAAAAAGAACCCCATCAAAATTGCCGATAAACAAGTCCATGAGTGGAAATACGCAACCTGTGGCTATTGTTCAACAGGTTGCGCCATTGAAGTAGGCTTGGATAAAGACGGTAGAGCCGTCTCATCTCGCGGTGTCGGCAATGCGGATGTAAACCGTGGCAAACTTTGCCTAAAGGGTATTTTTGAGCACGAGCTGTTTGAGTCAGATGGTCGCGGTACTGAACCTAAAATGCGCGATAGCTATAAGGATGAATGGCAAACCACTGACTGGGATACCGCGCTGGATAAAACCTACGAAGAGATTCGTCGTGTACAAGAAAAGTATGGGCGCGATTCTGTAGCCGTTATCTCAACAGGGCAAATGCTTACCGAAGAGTTCTACACCCTCGGCAAGTTAACTC
Organism: Thiotrichaceae bacterium; assembly: GCA_026991755.1. Lineage (GTDB taxonomy): Bacteria > Pseudomonadota > Gammaproteobacteria > Thiotrichales > Thiotrichaceae > HyVt-477. The sequence goes on from JALXAX010000135.1 coordinate 40,724, forward strand.
GTGGATTAATCGGCACCAACAACTACGACGGCAACACTACGCTTTGCATGGCATCAGCCGTATCGGGCTATAAACGCTCCTTCGGATCAGACGGACCTCCCGGATGTTATGAGGATTTCGAGCATACCGACATACTCTTCGCTTGGGGTTCTAACCTGCCAGAGCAACACCCGATTATCTACTGGCGCATGAAGGAAGCACAGGAGAAAAAAGGCTTTCCTCTTATCGTTATTGACCCTCGCGTAACCATGTTGGCACAAAATGCAGATCGTCATTTAACCATTACACCTGGCACTGATGTGGTGTTAATGAACGCCATGATGCATGTAATTCTGGATGAAGGCTTGGAAGACCGTCGCTATATCGAAGCCAACACCAACGGCATCGAAGAACTAGAAGCAGAAGTGGCTAAATACGACCCAGTAACCGCTGCTAAAATTTGCGGTATCGATGAAGATACGATTCGTGCCGTAGCCCGTCAATTCGCTAACGCTAAATCAGCTATGCAAATCTGGACGATGGGTATTAACCAAAGCACCCATGGCTCAGATGGCGTAGTAGGCATAAACAACCTCGCTCTAATCACGGGCAATATTGGCATCCCCGGTGGCACAAGCTTGTCAATTACAGGTCAATGTAATGCCATGGGAACACGCGAATGGTCATCCTGTTCGGGCTTACCCAACCACCGTTTATTAGAAAACGAGCAAGACCGCGAAGACATCGCCAAATTCTGGAATATCGACCCTGAGTTTTTCCCGAAGAAGCGGGGTATGTTCCAGACCGATATTTATCAGGCAATGGAATTAGGTCAAATCAAAGGCTTATGGTTAATCGCCACCAACCCGATGAGCTCACTTCCTAACACCGCACGTGTCCGTAGGGCGATGGAACAATTAGAGTTCTGTGTAGTTCAAGATTGCTATGAAGATACGGAAAGCGCGCAATACGGCACCGTGTATCTCCCCGCTGGCACATGGGCAGAAAAAGACGGCGTAATGACTAATACGGAAAGACGCATCAATGTAGTTAAACCCGTTATCAAACCTCACGGCAACTCCAAACCTGACTTGTGGATTTTTAACCGTATGGCTGAGCGTTTTAACGTTGATAGTAAGGTGAGTTTCCCTGAAAAAGCAGCTGATATTTTCCTAGAAATGGGAACACTCTCAGAAGGACGTTTATCCGATAACTCTGGAATGACCCATGAGTTAATTGAAAAAAACCGTGGTATTCAGTGGCCCTACACTAAACAACAAGCTGAAAATGGCGAAGCACCCGCTCAAGGTGGCGTAAGGCTTTATACCGAAGATGGCACATTTCGCTATGCCGATGGTAAAGCGAAATTAATCCCACTGCCTTTTATTGATAACAATGAAGTGCCTGATGATAAATTTCCGTTCTGGCTCAACACAGGTCGGTTAATTGAGCACTGGCATGGTCGCACCAAGACGGGAAAGCTGGGTAACAATAATAAATACAGCCCTATCCCCTTTGCGGAGATGAGCCCTGATGCAGCCAAAGAACTGGGCATTATAGCGGGTGATTATATTCGTATTATCTCCAAACGCTCTGATGCCATTGTGATGGCACAGCTGACTCATCGCGTACCTAAGAACATGATATTTGTACCGTTTCATTTCCATGATTGTGTAAATCGCGTGACATTAGGGTTGCTTGATCCGCATTCGCGGCAGCCTGCTTATAAGCAATCAGCTGTTCGCATTGAACGAATAGATGATCAGAAAGCAGCGGCTCAGACCAGTATGGAAATGCGCAAGTTTTAGTAAACAATGTGCAAGACTTGAGCTTTGAATTTTGTATTACTTCACTCTAAAAAAGAAACAATTAAAGCTAGATTAACGATGTTCAACCTACAATAAAAACATGAACATCAAACAAAAAGCCAGACAACTAAGAGCCCACCAAACTGATGCAGAGCAAGCTTTCTGGAAGTTGGTAAAAGGAAAACAAATAAACGGTTATAAGTTTCGTAGGCAGCACCCGATTCCACCCTACATAGTGGATTTTATCTGTCCTGAAAAAAAACTAATTATTGAGTTAGACGGAGGGCAACATGCTGAAACAGTTTCTTATGACCAAAAGAGAACAATGTTCTTAGAGTCTAAAGACTATCAAGTTTTACGATTCTGGAATGATGAAGTATTAAAGAATATTTCGGGTGTTTATGAGGTATTGGTTAAACATCTGGATGATTGAAGGATTAACGACCTGAGTTCCCTCCCTTTAGCAAGGGGACGAGCGCATGGAGCAGCTGCCGAAGGTTAGAGTGGGGATAAGAGATTCAAATACACTTCGGTGCTTGAATCTTTACACCCCCACCCCAGCCCTCCCCCTTTAAGGGGGAGGGAGCTAAAAGTGCTTAATCTAGAGTAACGATTAAATTAATCACCCCTCTCTATACTTCTTCCGACAGGAAGAAGAACAGTCCCCTCCCTTTTTAAAGGGGAGGGTTAGGGTGGGGTTAAACCGAGTAAAAAAATGTTTGAAGTCCGCAAAGACGAACCTGATTACGCTTTCCTGAAAGACACGACCAGTAAAACGGTTAACCGCTACGGTACGCCTATTGAAACGGTAACTACCGATAGCGAATTACGGGATCAAAGCCTAAACATCAACGCAGATAGCGACATTGGCGAAAACCCTAATCGTTACAAACAACACGGCTTCTTCTTTACTGCCGACAACTGTATCGCCTGTCACGCTTGTGAAGCGGCTTGTAGTGAAAAGAACGATAACCCACCACACATAGCTTTCCGCTCGGTTGGTTTTATCGAAGGTGGCACCTACCCTGATTACCGTCGTCAAAATATGTCAATGGCATGTAACCACTGTGATGACCCCGTGTGTTTAAAAGGCTGCCCTACTCGCGCTTACACCAAATTTGCAGAATACGGTGCCGTATTGCAAGACCCCGATATTTGTTTCGGCTGTGGTTACTGCACATGGGTTTGCCCGTATAACGCACCACAGCTTGATCCTGTTAAAGGTGAAGTCAGCAAGTGCAATATGTGTGTAGATCGTCTTGAAGTGGGACTGAAGCCCGCTTGTGTTTCTGCTTGCCTAGGCAAAGCTTTAGAGTTTGGGGTTATCGAAAACAAGCCAGAAAACAGAACACAGGTAGAAACCCACATTCCAGGTTTTCCTGACACCAACATCACACACCCTAATATTCGTTTTGAGCAAAACAAGACACTCAACCGAGATATGGTTCGCGTAGACTCAACCGCCATTAAATATCACCGCAATGACGACAAAGACCAACATGAGCCAGTATTAGATAAGAAACACGGTACTAAAAAATCGTGGGGGCTAGCAACGTTATTAGCTTCACATGAAAATGCACACGCGATGTTTACACTCAGCACGCAAACCGTTATGGGTGCATTTATCTTGCTAGTTATTGGAGCATTTGCATTAGCACCGATTAACGAACTAAAAGCCTCATCAGGTTTCGTGCCTTTATTATGGGTCATGGTGGCACTCATTGGCTTTGGTTTATTCAAACTCAATATGCACCTGGGTAAGCCCCACCGTTTTTATCGTGGCTTCAACAACCTACGCCACTCCCCTGTTAGCCGTGAAATCGCGGGCGTAACTGCCTTCTTCACGGGGTTATCAGGCTATGCCTTCTTTAACCTGTTCGATAATAGCTTTACGCATCTACTTGCAGGAGCATCTGCCCTATTAGGATTGGTTGGCTTTGTAGCTGGCTCCTACTATATGTATAAACTCTATCGCATAAAGGCGCGCCCCTTTTGGGATCATTGGCAAACGGCTACCAGCTTTTACGGCACGATGTTAAGCCTTGGTAGCTTATTAATAATGGTAGTAGGTGCTTTTGCTTTAGATAACTCATTAGCCTTAATCAAAACACTAAGCCTAATCGCCTTTGTAGGGCTGATTATTGAAGCAATAGGCCATTACGCCCACGCAAATGATCTCAAAAAAGGTGCTGGTGAAGGACAAGCCGCACATTACGAACAAACAACCACATTTGGTAAAACCTACCAGTTACGCAATGCTTTGTTAGCCTTCAATATTGTACTAACACTAACGATTACCTTTACGGGCTTATCAGGTGTTTTCGGAATATTAATAGGTTTGTTATTAGCGACTTCATTAATAGTACAAAGCTATTTGGGTCGTATTATCTTCTATGCCCTAGTCATCCCAACTACTATGCCTGGCGCTTTCTTTTGGAAGAATAAAGGATTTGTAGAGCACGCCCGCGAATCTGGTTTAGCCGATATGCAACAGCTGGGGGTGGCTTATGAGAAGCATCATGCCTTTAAGACTGATGAGCTATTGCAAACTATTAAGGAAACTTCAGTTTCAGAAATATTTGCTCAAGCAAAAGCTGTTGTTACTGGAAAGTAACATGAACAACGTGAGGCCTTTGTATGAAAGTATGAAAGGATGGAAAAAGAAACTAGCATAATTTGAATCCATCATATTTTTCGTAGAAAGGCCTCAGCCTATACAGCTTGTATTTAAGGTACAAATAGCGGGCTACGATTGGACTTCTAGAAAACCCACCCTATAAATTAACCCTGCCTTAACAAAGCTCATTGTTATGCACCATTTGAGTGCGTCACGCACCATTATCATACTTTCCTTATCTTGACTGTCTGTTATTTGCTACAAATAAGTGCATAAAAACATCAGTTGAAATGAAAAAACTATTATATTCAATATAATATAGGAATTGGCACGTTTTTTGCTTTAGTAAGATCGTTAATATTTATTTTTACTAAAATGGAAGACAGACAAATGAACACACGTATCACATTAACTTTATCTGCAGTAGCGGTTGCTGCTGCTCTTGCTACTCCTTCTGTTGCTCTTGCTGGTCTTAGTGGCAATGTAGGTGTAACTAGTAACTACATTTGGCGTGGTAAAACTCAAACCGATGATGCTGCTGCTATCTCAGGTGGTTTGGATTATGACTTTGGCAACGGCTTCTCTGTTGGCACATGGACATCAAATGTCGATTTCCCAGGCACTTCTGCCCCAGACAAAGACAAAGGCTATGAGCTTGATCTTTATGGTGGATATGCAGGAAAAATGGGATCACTTGATTATGGCTTAGGCATTACTCACTACGCTTATCCAATTCATGACAATAGTGATCTTGATTTTACAGAATTTTACGGCAACCTTGGCTTTGGACCTGCAACATTTGGCGTAGCTTATACCTTTAACGCAGATGATGACGATCAGGAAGGCAATATCTATTACTCATTGGGCGCAAGTACTGATATCAAAGAAGGTCTTTCTCTAGGTGGTACGGTTGGAAGATACGATTTTGATACAGGAAATGGGGATTACACACACTACCAAGTAAATCTAAGTAAAGGTGATTTCACCTTTGCAGTCGACGATAACAACACTAGTGACAGTGACCCTGTAGTTAGCGTTTCTTGGGCACATGCTCTAGACCTATAAAATTTGTCAGTTAACTCCCTTGCATTCGCTCGCAAGGGAGTATTTTTAAAGAAGCTGACTTACTCAGTTTCACACCTAGGAGGTTTTATTATGAAAATGGTAACCGCAATTATTAAACCCTTTAAGCTAGACGATGTGCGTGATGCATTATCTGAAATCGGCGTACAGGGCATTACCGTAACTGAAGTTAAAGGTTTCGGTCGTCAAAAAGGACACACAGAACTTTATCGTGGCGCTGAGTACGTTGTAGATTTTCTACCTAAAGTAAAAATCGAAGCGGGTGTATCTTCAGACTTGGTAGAACAAGTGATCGAATCTATCTCTAAAGCGGCCAACACTGGCAAAATTGGTGATGGAAAGATATTCGTTACTGAAGTTGAACAAACTATCCGTATTCGCACAGGCGAAACGGGTCCAGACGCACTTTAAGGAGCTGTAGTAATGGAAAATAATATTTTCGAATTGCAATACGCAATTGATACTTTTTACTTTTTGGTAATGGGTGCGTTAGTCATGTGGATGGCTGCGGGCTTCTCGATGCTTGAAGCAGGCTTAGTTCGCTCTAAAAGCACTACTGAAATCTTGACTAAAAACATTGCATTGTACGCAATTGCTTGTACCGCTTACTTAGTAGTTGGTTACGACATCATGTATGACGGTGCTTTATTCCTTAAAGATATCGCGTTAGACGGCGCTAAAGATGCAGATGGCCTAACCGCTGCTGTATTAGCTGAGTCTGCTGAAGCTAAGTTTGGTGGCTCTTCTGTCTACTCAAACGCTTCTGACTTCTTCTTTCAGGTGGTATTCGTTGCAACTGCAATGTCTATCGTATCGGGGGCAGTTGCTGAGCGTATGAAGCTGTGGGCTTTCTTATTATTCGCTGTTGTTATGACAGCATTCATCTACCCAATGGAAGGTTCTTGGACGTGGGGTGGAAAATCTGTATTTGGTCTATTCAGCTTAGGCGATGATTTCGGATTCTCTGACTTTGCAGGCTCTGGTATCGTTCACTTGGCTGGTGCTGCTGCTGCATTAGCAGGTGTTTTACTATTAGGTGCACGCCGTGGTAAATATGGATCAGACGGTAAGGTTCACCCCATTCCTGGTGCTAACTTACCACTTGCTACTTTAGGTACCTTCATCCTATGGATGGGCTGGTTCGGCTTTAACGGCGGATCTGTACTTAAGCTAGGTGATATCGCCAGTGCTAACTCGGTTGCAATGGTATTCCTAAATACTAACGCTGCAGCTGCGGGTGGTGTAATTGCTGCTTTGATTGTTGCAAGAATATTATTTGGCAAAGCTGATTTAACCATGGCACTGAACGGTGCATTAGCGGGTCTAGTAGCTATTACAGCTGAGCCTTCTACTCCTAGTCCTCTTGCTGCAACTTTAATCGGTGGCGTGGGTGGTATCCTAGTTGTATTCTCAATCATCTTCTTTGACAAGATCAAGATTGATGACCCTGTTGGTGCTATCTCAGTTCACGGAGTAGTAGGTCTTTGGGGATTATTAGCTGTACCTCTTACTAAATCTGATGCTTCTTTTGTTGGTCAACTTGTTGGCGCAGCAACCATCTTTGCATGGGTATTCGTTGCTTCACTAGTAGTTTGGATGCTTATTAAAATCATCATGGGTATTCGAGTATCGGAAGAAGAAGAATACGAAGGTGTGGATATTGGTGAATGTGGAATGGAAGCCTACCCAGAATTTACTAATAAATAAAACACACAACCGCTAGTACTCCAGCAACTTAGGTTTGATGGATACAGAGCAATCCAAAGCGTTCAAGACAAGGCTTGGGTTGCAGGCAATGGTTGTTCCCTTGGCAAGACCCATAACGCAGTATTGAGCGCTTTGGGTTGCTCCCTTCGGGCGAGCCAGGAAGCGGTCATCCGCGTTGTTGCGCCTTTTGTGAAGGGAACAACCATTCCCTGCAAGACGCGCCTAGCGGCTAACCGCTTCCTGACTCGCTGTATCCATCAAACCTAACTTGTTGG